>CBFQYI010000006.1:0-27871 GCA_965720825.1 uncultured Chryseobacterium sp.
ACAAAAACCAAATTATTTGACTTTTGAGACAGTCTCTTTTTCATTGTAAAATTATATTCATTTTTATTATGGTTTTAGCTCTCCTTCCAAATACTGTTCTCCTCCTCCATTGGTAACGGTTATAAAGCCTTCATAGTGACTCACCTTTACTCCCAGATCATTATTTACTTCTTTAAAATATCCTGCCTTGTCTCTGTTATAGATTGTATCTCCCTGCCAAAGAAACTTTGCAGACTGTCCTGTTTTATTTTGAAACGTAAGAACCCTCAAAGGGTTTACAAATCCATTGGATTTAAGATCTACCACTGCACTTTCGTTAGCCGCAAAATCTTTAGACAATACAATAATAGTATTCATTTATTTTTTCTTTGGTTTCAGTTAATTAAAAATGGGAAAAGTCTTTCTCATTACCCTGATACAAATGTCTTTCTCAACCACGACAAAACTTGACGTATTTATTCAACAAAAAATTAAAAGCCCAGGCAGGTCTGTCTGGGCTTTTCAATTATCAAATTCTATTCAATCGGAATTCCAAGATATTGTAAATAGGAATCCAATATTTTTTTATCAAATACCGGTTCCTGAATGCCTGAACCTTTCAGATACTGAATAACATTGGAGCAATCCCATACATAAGTATTCTGGTAAAGTTCTACAGTGGATAAACCTTCATGCATATTATCCCTGAAAAGGCTCGTCAATGGATACAAACGGTTTTTACTGTCATCTTCCCATTGTTTTCTCCATTCTTTATAAGGAAGATCTTTGAGTGTGAAAGGATAATATTTTTTCATAAGTCCAAAGAAGTCTTCCAAAGTAAGATTGGTTTCAGGACGGGCAATCAGATTGAATTTCTTCCCTATTGCCTCTTTGTTTTTGGTGATATAAGCCATCGCTTTAGTCATATAATCTACCGTGATAAGACCTTCTCTAAGCTCCGTGAGTGCAGGGTAAGATTTGAACTCTATACAATTTTTCACCAATCCCGACCACCATTGATAGGATGCGCTTGCTCCTGTTTCACTGTGACACATGGCATATCCAAGACGGTAAGTAATTAATGGAAGTCCTTCTTTTGCAGCCAAATCAGCAACTGCTTCCATCACCCATTTACTTCTTACATAACCAATGTCTTTGCTTACAGACATCAGATTTTGTTCAATATCATCAGATTCAAGCATGACCGTTTTTCCTGTGAATAGATGCCCCCAGCTGTATACGGAAATGGTTGACAGCAAGGCAAGGCATTTTGTTCTTTCTGCTCCTGCCAGTTTGATAATTTCTCTTAATCCTTCTACATTGGGTGCTTTCATATAGGAATAGGGTTCGATAAAATTCACTGAGCTTCCGGAGTGATAAATCAAGTCGGTTTGTTTTGCCAGCTTTGTAAATGTTTCTTCTGACAGTCCTAAGGATGGCAGAGCCAGATCTCCGATAACAGGAATAATTCTTGATTTCTGATCTAAATTCTGGGGAATATGGTATTGTTTAAAGCATCGGTTAATCTTTTCCATTGCATAGAACTCATCCTGAGCTCTTACAAGACAGTAGATATCAGCATTGGTAGTATCCAGAAGCTCCTGTAACAGGTGAATTCCTACAAATCCTGTGACGCCTGTTAAAAATATTGTTGTTGGATTTTCCACCTGCTGAGGATCAAATCCACCTGCAAAAACAGTTCCCGGAGCAAGATAAACGTCTTTCTGAAGCTCAACATACGGTTCTACATCTTCTGTTGGGACTGCTTCCCTTGTTTCTTTAGATCTTGCGATAAGTATTTCAGACAGCTGTTGTAATACCGGATATTGATACATATCCCGCAGATAAACCTTTACATCAAGCTTGCTTTGTAAAGTTACAGCAACGGTTGCAACTAACAGAGAATTCCCTCCAATATCAAAAAAATTATCTGTAATATTAATAACAGATCGTTCCAATGCAGCAGACCAGACATCTGCAATAATTCTTTCGGTTTCGTTGGTTGGCGGCTCAAAAGAAATAAATTCTTTTGCCTCTTTATCGGCAAGATCTTTTAATGCCTGGGTATCTGTTTTGCCATTTGCCGTTAACGGAATTTTATCTATAAAAATAATTTGTGCAGGAATCATGTAGCCTGGAAGTTCTTCTTTCAAAGCATTTCGGACTGATGAAATATCTGTTTTTGCTCCAGGATCTAATACAACAAAAGCAATCAGATATTTGGTGCTTCCTTCCGTTTCTTTGCCAATAACGACAGCTTCTTTACTATTTTCCTGCTGGATCAATGAACGTTCTATCTCTCCCAGTTCAACTCTGAAACCACGAATTTTCACCTGATTATCAATCCTTCCTAAGAATTCAATATCACCATCAGCATTCCATCTGGCAAGGTCTCCTGTACGGTAGATTTTCTCTGCTTCATCGAATGGGTTGGTCATGAATTTAGCATCTGTAAGTTCTTTATTATTAAGATATCCTTTTGCTAAAAGATTTCCTCCAATCCAGAGTTCTCCAACAGCTCCTACGGGCAGCAATTCTTTATTTTCTCCCAAGATATATGCTTTTGCATTGGCAATCGGCCTGCCTATAGATGAAACATATTTTCCATTAATATCTTTCACTTTTTTGAATGTCGCAAATACGGTACATTCGGTAGGCCCGTAATAATCTACTAATTCGTAGCTTAGCTCTGAGGTAAGTACTGGCTTTAGCTTTTCTCCTCCTGTAAAGAGATATTTCAGTTTCAGATCATCATAATTACGGGAATAGTTAACTACTGGCGGGGCCAAAACAGAAGGTACAAAACCGTGCGTAATCTGATTTCTTCTATAATAATCAAGTAAAGCAATTGCATCTGTTCTGTCTTCATTATCAGCAATAAAAATAGTAGCTCCGGAAGCAAGAGCAGACCACATTTCCCATACGGAGATATCAAATGCCAACCCTGCCACAAGAGTTAATTTTGAGCTATAATCCACATGAAAATGATGATTATGCCATGTTACCAGATGCTGTATAGCCTGATGGTCTACCATCACCCCTTTGGGTTTTCCTGTTGAGCCTGAAGTATAAATTGTGTATGCCAGGGCATTCTGATGGATATTAATTTCTGGATATTCTGATGATAAATGATTAAGATTCTCCATATTGCTCAGATCAAATACTTTTGTCTTTTCAGTTTCTGATAAAAGTTCTTTAAGAATTTGATTGGTAATGATAAGATCAGCAGAGGTATCGGAAATAATATATTCTACTCTTTTAACAGGATAAGCAGGGTCTATCGGAACATAGGCTGCACCTGTTTTGATAACTCCAAGTATTGCAATGATCCATTCCAAAGAACGGTCCAGCCAGATGGGAACATATTTTCCTTCTTGGATACCACGACTCAATAATAGGTTGGCTAGCTGATTGCTTCTCTGATCCAGCTCTCCGTAAGTAATCTCCTGATTCTGATAAACCACAGCAGTCTTATCAGGATGAAGAACTGCCTGCTTCCGGAAAAGAGATTCTAATGTTTCTTCATGGTGATAGTCCCAACCGGTTTTATTGAATTGATTTAAAAGTTTTTCTCTGTCTCCGGATGACAGTAATACAGCTGAACCTAATGACAAAGGTTCTAATGAGGGAATGGTGTTTGACATAATAATTTGATTTGGTTTGGTTTAAAAATTTGTAAGTGGAATTTCAGCTATAGAAAACATCTAAAAAGTAAAGACATGAGGGATAACCACCGTTTATTTATTAAATGTGTTTCTGATAGTTTCTCAAAACTGAATGATATAAGGTATACACCGACTCCTCTATAAGCGGGACGGCAGACCATATTCAACAGTTATGGATGTTTTCGAAAAAGAAGGAAGAATATATTTCGTCTATCCTTTATAAGTGGGATACACTTCCTACGTAGTATTTATGAATTTGATTTCCATAATATGATATTTTAAATAATTTGGCAATCAAACTTAACATAATATTTTAACTTATGTGTTACATAATTACTATGTTAATTCAATATGTAAGAATTAAACTTATGAAAATCAAACTGAGTATTTAGTTTTAAATCAAGCAAATAGAACAAAATCAAGCATTCCAGAATTCCCGATCCAGACTTCTGTATTGTATCGCTTCTGAAATATGGTGAGACAGAATATTTTCAGATGCTTCAAGGTCTGCTATTGTTCTGGCGACTTTAAGGATCCTGTCATAAGCTCTTGCCGAAAGATTAAGTTTCTCCATTGCCAATTTGATGAGACTGAAAGAAGCTTCATCCAGTTCACAATAGGCTTCAATTTCCTTAGGTCCTATTTGGGCATTACTGCTGATATTGAGGCTTTGATATCTTTTATTCTGAATATCCCTTGCTTTCAGGACTCGTTCTCTGATATCTTTGCTCTTCTCTCCTTTTCTTTTCTCGGAAAGCTGCTCAAATTCAACTTTCTGAACTTCGATATGGATGTCTATCCTATCTAAAAGCGGCCCTGAAAGTTTGTTCATATATCGCTGCATTTCATAAACAGATGAGGTATTATTAGGATCATCCGGAAAGAAACCACTTGGACTGGGATTCATAGAAGCTACCAGCATAAAACTTGCCGGATAGTTGACCGTAAACCGGGCTCTTGAAATCGTGACTTCACGATCTTCCAAAGGTTGTCTCATAACTTCCAGCACTGTTCTCTTAAATTCGGGCATTTCATCCAGAAACAAAACGCCGTTATGGGCAAGGGATATTTCTCCGGGCTGCGGGTAACTTCCTCCTCCTACCAAGGCAACATCAGATATGGTATGATGTGGAGATCTGAAGGGACGAACAGTCATCAATGATGTCTCTGTTCCTATTTTTCCGGCAACAGAGTGAATTTTTGTTGTTTCCAAAGCTTCTTTCAATGTCAATGGAGGCAAAATACTGGGAACTCTTTTGGCCAGCATTGTTTTCCCACTTCCCGGCGGCCCGATCAGAATAATATTATGTCCGCCTGCTGCGGCAACTTCCATCGCTCTTTTGGCTGTTTCCTGACCTTTAACTTCGGAGAAATCAAAAGGAAAATCATTGATTTTCTCATGAAATTCTTTTCTGGTATCCAATGTTATTTTTTCAAGCGCTTTTCCTTCGTTAAAAAAATCAATAACCTCTCTGATATTTTCAACTCCATACACTTCAAGTGCATTAACAATAGCTGCTTCCCTGGCATTTTGTTTGGGAAGGATGATTCCTTTAAAGCCTTCTTCTCTGGCTTGAATCGCAATGGGTAAAACACCTTTAATGGGTTGTAAACTTCCGTCCAGTGAAAGCTCTCCCATAATAATATAGTCTTTAACGTTCTCCGCCAGTATTTGATCTGAAGCCGTTAAAATACCAATAGCAATACTGAGATCGTAAGCAGAGCCTTCTTTTCTAAGATCTGCAGGAGCCATATTAATGGTAATTTTTTTACCGGGAATTTTAAATCCTACATTTTTAAGGGCTGCGGAAATTCTGTAGCTGCTTTCCTTAATAGCATTATCGGGAAGCCCTACGAGATGGTATCCTACTCCTCCGGTATCTACATTCACTTCAATAGTAATGGTCTGTGCAGCCACTCCATGAATGGCACTTCCATAAATTTTGATCAGCATCGTGTGTTTTTGAAGTAAAAGTAAACAATATAGTATTTTGAAAATCTGAAAGTTACATTAATGATTTTCTATATAAATAAGCATATCTAAAAACATATTAATAAAAGAGCATTGAGAGAGGTTCTTCAAAACTATTAAGATTTTCATGCGCTTCAGATAGCATACATCCTAATAAAAATCAGGTTTTAAAGGAGAAATAAAGCCATTTTATTGTTTAGAATTAGTATAGATAACGTTATATTTGCTCCTTATTTATTTTTAATAAGACTAAATAGATATAAAATGCAGCAGACTGGTCATAAAAAATCCAAAGGGACCTTCAAAAAATATATTCTGAAAGCTCATTTATGGCTCGGATTATTATCAGGTATCATTGTACTAATAGTTTCGCTGTCAGGCGCATTTTTTGTTTTCAATGAAGACATTACCGCTGCATTACGTAAGAAAACAACCTTTCATGGAGAAAAAGATATTCAGCATAAGAAACCGATTCCTATACGCGAGTTAAAAGATATTGTGAATGCCCAGCTGAAAAATGAAATCGTAAAAACAGATGAAGTAACCATTCCTATAGATCCTGCCCGCTCTTATCAGTTCGGACTGATTAAAGTTAATGAAGAAGGCTGGAATCACTTTAATACCTTTATTGTTTATAAAAACGTTTATGTAAACCAATATACCGGGAAGGTACTCGCTATATATGATGTAAAAAATAATCCTTTCTTTATCTGCATGACGCTGCACCGCTCGTTGCTGCTAAGCAATAAGATTGGCGGTACTATCGTGGGAATATCTACCATCATATTTGTCATAATGCTGATTACAGGAATTATCCTATGGTGGCCAAAGAATAAAAAGATGCGTCAACAGCGTCTATGGTTCCGTTGGGAGAAAGTAAAAGGCTGGCGACGCAAAAATTATGATGTACACAATATCCTTGGGTTTTATGCCTCTTTTCTTGCGATTGTTGTGGCCATCACGGGTATTATGTACTCGTTTCGTATTACGCAAGTGTGGGTATATGCATTACTTAATGGCTTTTCCACTGCTACCCCAGATTTCAGTCAATATAAAACAACTGCTCCGGAATCTGTGGAGACGGTAACAACCATCGACCGTATTATAGAACAGGTAAAAACTCATTATCCAAAAGCTTATTCTTTTGGAATTGATCTGGAAGACCATGCTGAAGCAGATCACAAACATGATAATTTAAGCATCTGGATCAAGGATAAAGAATTTACTTATGCCGAGTCTTCGATGATGATTTTCGATGAGCATTCCGGGAAGCTTTTATTTAACCATCCCCACGAAGACAAACCTATGGCTGAAAGAGCTACAGATGCTACGTATGATCTTCACGTAGGAGCATTTTTCGGAATGCCCGGAAAAATTCTGGCCTTTATCATGAGTTTATTCTGTGCCTCATTACCCATAACCGGATTTATGATCTGGTGGGGGAGAAAAAATAAAAAAAAACCAACAACCTAAATCTATTATCATGAAGAAACACTATATATGGCTCCCTTTAATGGCGAGCCTGAATGCCTACGGACAGACTGAAAGTCAGAACGACTCTTTACAGACAGATAAAATCTCAGAGATCAGTGGCATTGTAGTAAAGGGGAGTAAAGCCGTTTTCCAGCAAAAAGCTGATAAAATGATTTTTAATGTAGAAAATAGTGTGTTATCTGATGGTACTTCTGTTTTGGAATTGCTTGGCAAAACTCCCGGTGTGGTAGTTTCGCAAGAAGGTGAACTTTCATTACGAGGCAAAAAAGGTGTAAGTGTAATGATTAACGGTAAACTCAGCTCGCTCTCAGCAAAAGAGCTGGCCAACCTGTTACGTTCTACCAATTCCACACTGGTAAAAAATATTGAAATAATTGCCAATCCTTCCTCTAAATACGATGCTGCGGGAAATGCGGGCATCATTAATATTGTCCTGAAAAAAAGCTTATCAGAAGGACTGAGTGGCAACTATTATCTGAACGGAGGAAGAGGCCGTAAAAACAGGATAAATACAGGATTGAGCCTGAACTACACACACAATAAACTCTCTCTACACGGAGATTACAGCTATACTTTTCGTGGGGAAGAAGAAAGACGGGATTTCAGTCAGATTTTCTTTGATGAAAAACAACCTCAGCAAATGACCCGGAGAACAGATCAGAACTCCATGACCAATGAGCCTTTAACTTCTAATAACTTTAAGTTTGGTGCTGATTATGCTTTTAGTGACAAAACAACTATTGGGGCTTTATTTGATGCTAAAATAGGGAGATATGAAGATTTTTCTAAAGGGGAAAACAGAATATTCAAACCGATAGATAATCTGTTTGCTCATGTACTTTCAGATAATAAAAGCAAGGAAAACTGGTACGATTATACCTATAATTTAAAGGGTACGCATATCTTCAATGATAAGGATTATAAGGTAGATGTGGATCTGGAATACGAAACTTCACGTTTCTCTTCCCGTCAGAATCAGATTTCAGATGCATTGGTGAATCTGGGAACAGAGAAATTCAACAACAGAAGAGGCAGCATTGCTTCCCGTCTGAAAGTTTTCAATGCTAAGGTAGATTTTACGTTGCCTTTCAGCGAAATACATAATCTGGAAACAGGATTAAAGTCGACCATAAAGTCTAATAACAATCCTTCGGAGTATTTTATACAACAGGATAATGAATGGATCAACGATGATAAAGCAAGTAATGAATATGCATACAAAGAGCAGATCCATGCATTCTATGCCAACTACAAGCTTAATCTGACGAAATGGACATTTCAGCTGGGGTTGAGAACAGAAATAACCCATACGGATATCAACCAGAAAACTTCCCAGGAACAGCGAAAAAGAAATTATACAAACCTTTTCCCGAGTGCATCCATCAAATACCAGGTGAATGATCAGCATGGATTTTATGCTTCGTACAGTAAAAGAATCAACAGACCAAGTCACTTCGATCTGAATCCGTTTCGTTTTTATGATGATCCTTTCAACTACTGGCAAGGAAACCCGAATCTCAATCCGGAATTTACACATGCAACAGAATTGGGGTATACCTGGGGGAAATACATTATTGCATCGGCCTATTTTAGTGTTACAAACGATGTCATGACGGAAGTATACAACTATCAGCCAGACACAGGAATCCTCGTAAAAACTCAGGATAATCTCAACAAATCTTATGTATATGGTGCTAATATTACAGCCACTACAAAGCTTTTCAAATGGTGGTCGCTTACTTCTATGCTAAATATATTCAACAGTGAATATAAGGGTAATTACCAGAATTACTCGGTCAACAGTTCACAACTGGCATTTACATTGAACGCACAAAATAGTTTTAGCATTGCAAAAGGATTGAAAGCAGAGGCTAATGGACAGTATTTTTCGAAATCTAATATTGGCTTATTTATCCGAGATGCTTATTTTGACCTGACACTGGGGGTTTCTAAAACATTATTAAAGGATAAAGCAACCGTAAAGCTTGCAGTGACAGACTTATTAAAGACCAATAATTACCGGGTAACAGGAAATAACTTCAGCTCTACCATCCGACAAAAATACAATCTGGACAGCCGTGTGGTAACGCTTTCATTCAATTATAAGCTTTAATATTTCCCGACATTGTAGTTCAGCCTTGTCAAGGTTTATAACCTTGACAAGGCTTTTTTTAAACAAAGGATCGACAATAGTTTAACAAAAAACCGGGTCTCAAAAATTTTTGAGACCCGGTTTTCAATCAAATAAACATTTTATATTTTCTATAAAATTTATATGCTATAATCAGTCATATAATTTATCGAAACGGGCAAATCCGGAAATACTATTAGGGAGCTTCATTCCTTTAGTTACTTTATCCGTTTGCTGATCATAAATCCAGACATAGTTTCCTCCTTTACTGGCATTTACAGCAATGTATAATTTGTTATTCTGAACAAACATACCTTGTTCGTAAGGTTCATCTCCCGGCAATTCATCCAGAACCCTCACCAATTGCTTGGTTTCGATATCTATAATAGCATACCGACCATTGTAGCTGCCTCCTAATGCAGGATCACGGTACAGCACTACCATTTTATTGTTACCAATATAATCGATAACTGTTTCCAGAGGCTTGTTCCCAACAAGATTGGTAAGATTGATCTGATATCCTGCATCAGGCGAAGTTGCCCCTTTAAGAGCCCTGAAAAGGAAAATATCACTTGTTCCAGCTCCTGCACGAGGAAAACATGTATAGTAAAAAGCTTCTTTATCTTTGGTAAAAGTCGTTTTGAAATAAGGAGAACCATTGGCTACCCCAGAACTTCGGTTATCCGTTATCGAATTTTTTACTTTGAAGGTGTTATAATCTATTACTGCAAAATTATAAAATTCAGGAGTGAGCCATTTACCATCACGGAAGCTGTACTGCAAATAGATCTGCCCATCCATATAGGTCATAGCACCCAGCGAATAAAAGTTATAAGCACTTGGAAAAGGCTGAAATCCTTCAATCTCACCCTGACGGATAATACTAAGGTCAGCAGCATTGAAAACAGTATAGCGTATATGCTGACCATCACCTGTATCTCCTACGACAACCAAAGTATGATCATCTATCCAAACATAGCTGGCAATATCACTGATATAGGTATAAGGCACTTCTTTTACAGTCGTCAGCCTATCCTGGGTATATTTAAATTTTTTGAAAATACCCTGATCGGTTTTATAGTTGTAGATAAAGCCATTTTTCACAATGTAGGAGTAAGTTCCTTTGGAATTAATTTCGTCTCCTTCTTTGGTAATATCCATTTCTCCTTTTGTCAGGTCATTGGTAGCTGTCATGTAATGGACCGTATTGGGCCAGCTTCCGAGAGCGGAAAGTAAAAAATATTTATAGTCTTTCTCACCACTTTCAGATTCGCCAAAACCAGGTTCGCGTTCGCAGCTAAAAATGATTAAACATGCAAGTATTAAAAATATACTGTTTTTGAAATATTGTGTCATGATCTTTTTACTTAAGTAGGTATCTGAATTTTAAATAGAAAGCACGTCCCTGCTTCTGAAGTTTGAAGTTATCATAGGCTAGTGCATCCCCAACGTTGCTTACATCGAACGCCAGATTATATCTTCCGTTCTTCATGGAATAACTTATACCTATGTTGTGAAGGGTCTGTCTTGGAATAATCGGAATGTTTCGTGGATTTCCATAGGATTTCCAGTTTTTGTAGAACCATTCAGTCATCTGCAGTCCGTAGTAAAGCTCTATCCTGCTGTCTTTCTGAAAGCAGTCGTCTTTACCCACGCTTACATTTACATTTCCAAATAACCAAGGCTGGTTGGGAACATCTTTTTTGTAAGTAGCAGAAACGACATCATCACTATTGTTGGCAAATTTTGTATTGTCATAAGCTTTGTTGTAGCTCACATTCATTAACACGTTCAGGAGTCTTTTGTATTGGTAACTTATTTCTCCTTCAAGCCCTCGGGTAAAGATATTAGACAGGTTTTCATATTTGAAAGTACTGTTATATAAATTGGGAACAGTATAAATAAAATCCTTTGTATCACGAATGTATCCCGCCCCTTCTATGCGGAAAGCATGCTGCCCCCAATGGTGCCCATAGTACAACCCTACGTTTACATTATTACTGGTTTCAGGCTTCAGATTCATATTACTGGTTATAGCAACCCCATCTCCGAAAATTTCCTGTGGTTCTACCAAACGATAAGAACGTTCAAAAGATCCTTTTATTCCTAACCCTTTTGTAATTTTCACAGTGGTAGCAAAGCCATAGCCCCAACTGCTAAAATGGTCCTTTGCCGGATTGTCAGTTCTGGTCACCGGATCGAAAACCATTTTCTGAAGTCCTACCTGATAGTATTTAGCAAAGAAAATATTAGTCCAGTGCTTATTGAAAAACTCCTGTTGATAAGCCATAGACAAGATCTGTTTGGTCATTTTCGCCGGAGGCACATCCTTTTTTTCCTCTTCAAGTTGATTGAATGTGGTATTCTTCAGGTAATCAAGCACATAATTAAAGATAAGCTTGTGATGATCAACGATTTTGTAAGTAGCCCCAACCTGTGAGTAAAGACGGTCTTCATGCTGCATGATAATAGTTCTTCCCCCTTTTTCACTTGTGGCAGAAGGTTCAAAAGTGTTATCCCAGCTGTATTTACGCATAAGGGTATCTGTTGCTTTCTGAACGCTTTTTGAGAAACCTGCATACACATTCACATCCAGATGATCATTGAACAGACCTGTTTTTTTATACTTCATAAAGTAATTATGAGCCTGTCCGTTTTGTTTTACACCACCATATACTACTTCCTGATTGGAACCGGTCTGGATCTGTTTATCAAAAACGGATTGTGACATTCCCACAAAGAAAGAATCTGCCCAGCTTTTGTTTTCCAATCCAACTTCAGCCATTCCAAAAACTGATTGATATCTGTCATTAAAACGTTTCAGGTCTTTTAGCTCATATTCGTTTTTAGCAGCATTCCAGATTTTCATATCCTTCATCAGATAGTCGTTATCCGAATGGTTATAAAAACTGTTGATACGCATGATAATTCCGGTTTTATCATCTTTAAACTGTCCATTCAGATTGATACGCTGGGTATTAAAAGAGCCTAGGCTTATACTTGCATCCAGGTAATTTTTGCTGCTTGACGGCGTAATAATATTGACCGCTCCACCCATTGCATCCGTACTTAAATGGATAGGAACTACGCCTTTATAGATCTCTACACGGTCTGCCATATTTACAGGCAACGTACTCAGATCCACTCCTTTTCCAAGCATTTCCAAAGGAACACCATCGATAAAGAATTTCACCGCTTTACCAGACATCCCGTTGATAGAAAAGTTATAATCAGAACCTATACCTCCCTGCTGGCGGACTTTAATCCCTGTGGTTCTGTTCAGAACCTGGTTAAGATCTGCTGTGGTATTGGCCAATTTGGCAACATCGATAGCATTAACAGTAAAAGCACCGTCTTGCAGTGCTTTTACTTTACCTTTGCCGTGTACTACAACTTCCTGTACAGCCGCATGATCATCAGCTAACTGAATAATTAGCGGAGATGCTTTGCTACCGAAGTTTATTTTCTTTTTGAGTTTTTTGTAGCCATCCAGGCTGAAGACTAAGGTAGCTTCTCCTTTCTTGTAACTGATCTTGAAATTTCCGTTTTGATCGGTTTTTGTATTTATTTTTGTGTTTTCAACAAAAATATTTACTCCATTTAATCCCTGCATTGCGTGATTCTGTACAACTCCCTGAACTGTAAAATCAGCATCCTGTGCTTTAATGAGGGAAATTGTAAGGGTAAAAATGAGAAAGATAAAAATACGCTGATACAATTTCATTATTTATAATTATTATAAATAGCAAAATTAAAGGTTCATTTGTAAACTCCCAAAGGAAAAAGGATTTTATTTTTAATTGTTCTAATTATAATTAATATTGATTGATTGATAAATTTTCTTTAAAATCATAACAAGCTAACATTCAGATGTAAATATAAAACCATTGAGCTACTCTATTTTTGTCTGTATGAAAAAAGTCATGTGGAAAGCAAAACATACCGCTAAGGCATATTCGTCCCATAGATATAAAAGAAAGAAGCAGCTATTTAATTTAATAGCTGCTTCCTGTAACTGAGTAATTATTAATCTTTCTTCTCCCTTATCATTTAATACGCTAAAGAAATTCCTGCTCCCCATCCCATATCACTGTCATAGTGGGCACGAATACTTACATTTTTATTAAGAATATACTTCAATTCAGTCATGTATTCTTTATCGGTATTGACCATAAAGCCTCCTCTCAATCGTTTTGATATCGGAATGTCTTCTCTCATCAACTGTAAACGAACGATACCGTCATGATATACTTCTGCCTGAAAGTTCACAAGCATCGGAAGAGTATACACAAAACCTAAGCTGACCGCTCTTCGGGTATCTTTTTCATTTTTTTGTCCAAAGATATTTTTCTCCTGTTCATCAATTCCCATTATTCTATAACGGAAGTCGAATCCTACAAACGGCATCAACCATTGCATCTTCCCGATGTATCTTCCCAAATGGGTTTCCACTTCATATCCGTGCATATCATTATATCCTAAACGCCATTCTGTAGAGAGGTTCCATCTTGCGGTCTGAAGCATTACATCCCCATCGTTTCCATTGGTTGCAAAGTCATTCTGAATCATAAAATGAGGCATATTACTTTCTCTCTGAAGCATGTTATAGGCTTCTTTTTTGTCTGGTAAATACGGATTTTTATAATCATCCACCGCAAAAACCCTGTTCATTCCTGCCATCATATGATAAAGGATATGGCAGTGGAAGAACCAGTCTCCTTCTTCATTAGCTTGAAATTCAATTACATCGGTTTCCATTGGCATCACATCCAGTACATTTTTCAGGGGAGATTTTTCTCCTTTGCCATTAATAACTCTGAAATCAAACCCGTGTAAATGCATCGGATGCCTCATCATGGAGTTATTATAGATGGTAATTCTTAATATTTCTCCTTTTTTCACCGGAATTTTATCGGTTTCTGATAAGATTTTATTATCCATGCTCCACACATAGCGGTTCATGTTTCCGGTGAGGGTAAATTTTAATTCCTTTACCGGAGCATCTTTAGGAAGTTCTGTGTTATAAGGAGATTGCAGCATGGCATAATTCAGGGTTTTAATATTGCCTAAAGCATTGGCATTATACCTGTTGCTATCCATGTTCATTTCCTTATCCATTCCTTTATCTGCATTCATATTGTGCTGGCTGTGATCCTGTTTCTGCTTGCCATCACCGGTGATCTCAGGGTACATCACCACATTCATATCCATTTGGTTAAGGCTCATTTTCATACCCATATCATTCAGATCTCCGTTCATTTTCATCATGTCATTCATCATTTTCATTCCTTCAAAGTATTTAAGTTTGGGAAGAGGAGAAATAAGCTGTTTGATTCCATTACCTAAGAAGTAACTTGCGGATTGGGTTCTGTCTTCTGTAGTAGCTAAAAATTCATAGGAAACGCCATCTTGAGGAATGGTTACTACGATATCATAGGTTTCAGAAACAGCAATAATGAGTCGGTCTACTTCTACCGGTTCCACATCATTACCATCATTGGCTACAACGGTAATTTTACCTCCGGCATAACGTAACCAAAAATAAGAGGAAGCTCCTCCATTTGAGATCCTTAACCGTACTTTATCACCTGCTTTTAGTTTTTTCCCACCAACGGTTGTTAAATCGGTACTATTATTTCCATTGATGAGTACTTTATCATAATATACATCACTCACATCCATGGCCAGCATGCGTTTCCACTCATTGGTCAGTTTTGTTTTAAAATGACCTTCTTTAATGGCTTCCACATAAGACTGTGTGGCATTTTTCTTAATCGCCGCCCAGTCATTGGCGTTATGCAGCATTCTGTTGATATTATCAGGATTCAGGTTCGTCCATTCACTTAGAATAATTGGGACAGTCGGCAGGTCATCAATTCCTTTTCTGAAGGTTTTGTCATCATCTCTTTTTTTCATGACGAAGCTTCCATACATCCCAATCTGTTCCTGAAGCCCGGAATGGGAATGATACCAGTGTGTTCCGTGTTGAATAATCGGGAAACGATAGGTATAGGTAGCTCCTGGTTTGATAGGTTTTTGGGTCAGCCAAGGCACACCGTCTTCTTTATTAGGCAAAAATACGCCATGCCAGTGTAGTGATGTACTCTCTTTCAACTGATTGTGGACCACAATTTCTGCAGTATCTCCTTCTGTAAAAGTAAGAGTAGGCATTGGTATCTGTCCATTAACGGCTATGGCTCTTTTTTCTTTTCCGGCGTAGCTGACCAGGGTATCTTTTACATATAGCTCATATCGTACTACTTTCTGTGCTAAAACACCTTGCCAGCAGAAGAAAATCAAAACTGCCTGAAGTAATCTTATGGTGATATTCTGAGGTATATTCATTGTATTATTTTTATTCATAAACTTTGCTCTGCTCTTTTAACCATTCGGTCATTGCTTTAATTTCATCATCACTCAGTTTTGCTTTTCTGTGCATGAGAGTGTAAGACGACAATGGCATTTGTCTGTTTACAATCTGTTGTCTTATTGAATTCAACAGTCTTTCCTGCTTTCGGTTGGAATAGGTTTCCCATTCGCTGAAATTCAGGTCATCTTTTGCCTCTTTAATATGGTTTTCTACAAGTTCTCTTGCAGGCTGTATATAATCGTACCAAACATAGTCGGTATGGTTACTATGACAGTCATAGCAGGAATTCCGAAACAGAGTTTGTACTTCAGCCGGCATTTTATATACTCTTGTAAAATCTTTTGTAACAACCTTGCCTTTATCTATATTAAAGGCGGGTTGATACAGTTGTATTGCAATAAAAAGGAACAGAACAAATACCAAAATTCTTTTCAGTATTTGTTTCATTCTCAGAACTGTTTTTTCACAGAACCGCAGCTTAACATCTGATTTCCATAATAAGGATTTTTGATGTCTTTGGTTTCACTGATCCATACCGCTCCTTTACCGTCATTGTACATTGGGCAATGATCCTGATACAGTTTTTGAGAACTGCCAAATAATGTGATAAGGTCAGAAACATCTTTACTTAAAGAAGCCAAATGCTCGCGCTGATGATCAATTTTTCCGGCATTATCACCAATATGTTCCGCGTTTTCCTTTGCATTGTCTGCTATTTCTTCATATTCTTTCTGCTTCCCGGAAGGAATACTGTTCACATCCACATTCTTGATAGTCGCCAGTAATTTTTTTCCTGCATTGGCAGCTCCTTTATCATTATCAGCAACAAGTGCATTTTTAAGGGCTAAATAATCTTTAACAATAGGTTCAATGCTAAAGTTTTGGGTTTGAGCCTCTGTTTTAACCGTTTCAGTTTTCTGAGACTGAGCATTTATAGGTTCAGCAGAAACAGCTGAATCATGTAATGGAGATGTTTTTGTTTCAGATATGGGTGTACTGTCCTGTGTTTTTAGTTCAGTATTTTTATTTGGAGACTCTTTGCAGGAAATTACCGCTGTTGATATGATGATTGCTAAAATGATATGTTTCATTGTGTTGATATTTACTTATTAAAATTTTTATTATTTATTGCCAATTGTTTCCTGAACACTACCACAGGTAAGCATTTTAGAACCGTAAAATGGATTTTTGATGGATTCTTCTTTGCTAAGCCAGTTCGCTCCTTTTCCATTATTAAACATTGGGCAATGCTGGTAATACAACGTTTCACTTTGCTTTGAAACTTTTGTAAGGTCATAGATATTTTCAGATAGAAGTGCAAAAATGCCTCTCTGTTTTTCAATGTCTTTAGTAGTTGTGATCTTTTCTGCCTGCATTGTTAGATCTTTTAAAACTTTCATCCAAACAGTATGTTCTTCATTGGATAGCTTTCCCATTTCAACATTCTGAATGGCTTTTACCAAAGAGGCTGCCTTTGCCGATGAAGTCCCGGCATCAGTGTTTACGAGAGCATCTTTTAAAGAAAAATAATTGTCAAAAACGGCTTTAAGCTGAGATTCGTTTTTATTTTCAGAACTGTTAACCTGATCCATTTTGCTGTGATCATAACTGGCGTGTTCATTATTCATATTCATTTCCTGATCTTTACTTATACCGGAAGGTTTTAATACTCTTTTGTATTGGCAGCAACCGGCTAATTTATTGTAAGCATCGTCCGGAGCTAAGAACTTTTCACTGTCATAACCGGCTAAAGCAATTCGCTTAAGTATTTCTTCCTGATTTGTTTTTTGGGCATCATAATTCAGGGTAGCCATTTTTGTATCTTTATTCCATTCTACTGATGAAATGTTCTTTAGATTTCCTGCTTTTTCGATATTAACTTTACACATATCACAGTTACCGTATATTTTTACTGTCTCTGTCTTTGCATTTTTGATCTGTGCAAAACTTATAGTGAATGATAGTAATAGCATAATTACCATCAATATTTTTGATAATGATTTCATTTTTTGATTTTTAAAAATTGATAATTGGAATAGAACAAACTGTCCGAAAACAAAAGTTTGCTTTCGAAAAGGCCTATTTCTGGCTGTACGGCCAGATAATTATCCTATTTTGGGAGGTTGCCAGATAGAAGAAAAACCTGAAGAATAATAGGTCTGACTGAAACTAAATTTAAGTTTCTTTTCTTCTATGAAATGATTTTTGATTTTCAGATCTGCCATAACAGGAAGTCCTGTTAATGAGATCACAGTTCCGCATCGGCAGGAATTATGTTTGCATTTGCCATTGCAGTCATTATGGTCTTTGTCTTTTTTACAAAAACCGGGTTTACAACAAAATTTATCTGATAAACTGCTGGTCTGACACTTATAACCTAAGGTTTCATCATTTTTTATATCTTTCTTTGTGCATGCAAAGCCTAAGTTCGGTACTAAGAAAAGTACCAGACACAGGATAAGAATGTGGCCGATATGTTTGTTATAAGTTTTCAACCAAACAAAGTTACAATATTTATCATTTATATCTTTTTTTATGAAAAAATTTTTGGGAATTTTTCTTCAGGCTGATGTTATTTACAAAAAATCCAATGTATTTCTGAAAAGGAAATTTCTCAGAGAAAGCCCGCAAAAAAGGAATTTATCTCACCATAGAATAAAAAAAACCGGTACAAAAAAAATTTGTACCGACTCAACCATTATTAAAAACTAACGAAAAAGATTATTCGTCTGAATACCGAAAAAAAAGTGTGAGTCAGGAAGCCGGATGCCGGAAAGAGAAAGTTCCTTTTGGGGTAATTATGACCGTCATTAGATTAACAAGGATGAAAATGTATCTATGAGCGTAAAGTATTAAAATAAATCACTTTAGTTCTTCTTCAATACAAGGAACATCCCTCCTCTGACATCCATACTTCCTTCCCACAATCAATTTTTAACCTCTTCAGATTGTATAATCCTATTATTTTTTTATAAATCTATTTTTATATTCTGTTCCATCTGTACTTTTAGAAACAATGATATAATTTCCCGGTACCAGACTGCTTACATCAATCGCCTGATTATATCTGTGATCTGCTTTCTTCAGAACAAGTTTTCCGGACATATCAATGATGATAACTTCCTTATAGACTTTATCCGATTCTTTTCCGATATAAAGATGCTGTGCCGTAGGATTAGGATAGATTTTCAGATTATTATCTTTTATTTTTGTCTCTCCTGTTCCCAGATTGCTGCAGAATTCCCAGTCCCCGAAAGTCACCTCAACAAATGCAAACGGATCTAACATCTCACACTGATCCGGACAATATTCCGTACAGGCATAAAATCCGTATTTCCCTGAGTTTGTTGCCACGTAGGTATCACCTACTACACCAGCAATAATACAAGGATCTCCTGCAACCGGCGGGTTGCTTCCTGGTACACATTTGAACCAGGTATGTTTGCCATACACTAAAGGAAATATATTGTCAAACTGTACAGAAGCTCCGTTGCAGACCTTCACTGTTCCCATATTTTCTTCATATGTGCCGGGCGTATAAGTAGTCATCATAGCCGGAAGACCATATACAAAACCATCTGCAAATGCCGTAGGACTTTCTGCTGTACAGTCTCCTTCGGAAACCACTACCTTAAAATAATTCAGCTGGTCATTACCACTAATGGTTAGCTGTTGTGATGTCGCTCCCGGAATGGCTACCCATGGGTTATTATTAGGTGTCTGCCAGGTCCATTCCTGTTTGTACCACTGATACGTTGTGTACGTTTGTGTAGTGGAAAGAATTTCATCTTCAGTACTACAGAATAAAATCGTTCCCGGATACTTTTGTCCAAGTCTTGCACTGGTAATTGTGGGTGTACATTGTGCTTTAATATTCAGAATGCTGAATAATACAACCACTAAAAAAATTAGTTTTGTTTTCATATATAGATTATTAAGTTTGGTGTTGTAAAAATGGGCTGCCTTAATCCAGCAGTACTCTTATTCCGAATTTCATATTAAATTGAAGAGGTTTTTCTTTATAAATGGTATTGGGAGCATTTTCTTCTTTAAAATGATACCCTATTCCCGGTTCTGCATAAATTCCGACTTTATCAATAAGCTTCAACTGAAGTCCTACTGCTGTGTTGACAGAAAACTGCAAAGGTTTAGGCTCCACACGTTCTTTTGAAGACTCCTTAATTTGATCATCGACAACATAAGTTGTTGTAATATTTCCAGCCACTGGTTTCTCTACCAAAGCTCCAGTGGTAATATATCCTGTAAACTTCCCTTTTTGAATGACATTATAATTAACCTGAACAGGAATTCCTATATAATGAACAGTCTGATCTCCTTTAATATAATTATTGTCACTTCCGGAATGCAGTTCAGAAGACAGCTTGGTATAATTCAGCCCTGTTCCTATTCCCCACCTTTTTCCTAAATTATAGTAAACGGAAAGTCCGAATGTCACCGGTACTTTATGTCTGATTCTCGCTTCTACCGGCTGGCTTTGATTGGCCAGTAATATGGCAGTCAAAGGATCATCATGATATTCTGAAGTAGCCCATACCTGCTCTACATTCATCGCTTTTCCAGTGATTGAAGCATAGCCCGGAAACTGCTGTTCTGCAGAATTGGAACCCATATTTCCTGTAAGCATACCTAACATCCAGGACTTTTTATCTCTGGATTTTACACCCTTACGCTGTGTATTTTCAGCATAGACTTCTTTTACTTTTTCCTGATTAAAAAGAACCTCATCAGTTTCCCTTTTTTCAACAGTTTCTTTCACTGTATCATCAATAACTGATGTTTTCTGGGCGATCTTACTTTCCTGCTGAAAAGACTCCGACGCTGTTGGAAGCCTGAAGACATCCTGGATTTTCTGATTGCTTTCAGCATGATTTTCTGCTCCATTATCAGAATATCTTTGTGTCAAGGTTTTCTCCTGGGCGCCGGTGTTCAATCTATTTTCAGCTAAAAAATCATCTGTTTTTGATTTTACTTCACTGCCTGAAATATTCTCAGCTTCTGTAATTTTTAAATAATTTTTTCCCTTCTCTCCTTTCCCATCTGCCGGTTTCTGAGACAGAGTTTTTCCAGTATCATTCTGAGGCAGTATTCTGGTCAGCAAAAACAATAATGCAATGGCCGCTGCAATCCCTCCAACACGATAAAATATGGATCTGTTTCCTGAATTTATTCTCTTTTCTTTCTTTACTCCACCTTCATGAACCTCAGGAATAAATCCGGGAATGCTGTTATTTTCTTCTCCGGAAAATAATTCATCTTTAATGTCATCCCACAATCCTTCCGGAACGTCCTCTTCATGGTCATCCATTCTGCTTCGCAGATTATTTAGCCATTCGTTATTCATATTGTGCTTTTTTTGACATTTTAAATTCTTTTATTTTCTGAGCGAGCAGTCCTTTCGCCCTGTGAAACTGTGATGCAGAAGAATTCTCTGCAATCCCCAGCAGCCCGGCAATCTCTTTATGGCTTTTTTTCTCAAATACAAACAGGTTAAAAACTGTTCTGTAGCCATCAGGAAGTGCTCTGATCATCATCATAATATCATCGCGGGGAATTTCTTCAAAATCCGGTTCTTCTTCATTAGGAATATCGGGAAGATCATCTACTTCTACAGCGGATTTAAAGTCTCCTTTCTGCTTTATATGCTTCAAAGATTCATTGACTGTGATACGGGTCATCCAGGCTTTTAAAGAACCATTTCCTCTGTACTCAAAAGATTCTATCGAACGGAACATTTTAATAAAACTGTTTTGGAGCACATCATGAACATCTTCTTTTTCTGCGAGATAACGGGAGCATACATAGGACAGATTTCTGGAATAAGCTCCAAAAAGCTCTTTCCAGGCAGCTTCCTCCTTCCTCAGAAGGAGCTTTACCAAAATCTGTTCTTTACTTTCTTCCATATAATGCTGCGGCCTCCGTATCCACTGGGATGTTAAACTGTCAAGCAAAAATAGATTGCATCTTTTTAATAAAGTGCAATCCAT
Organism: uncultured Chryseobacterium sp.; assembly: GCA_965720825.1. Classification (GTDB taxonomy): domain Bacteria; phylum Bacteroidota; class Bacteroidia; order Flavobacteriales; family Weeksellaceae; genus Chryseobacterium. The sequence continues at coordinate 21,617 of CBFQYI010000006.1, forward strand.
TGATGATATTATCTATTCATTAATTTTTTATACAGAAAGGAAAATTATAATCGATAACGTCATAAGGAGTAACCAATGTACCATCTACTGTAATTTTTTCTGCTGTAAGCGCATACCTAAGGGTTCTGTCCATACCTACATAATATCCTTTTTGCTTAGAGACGAATTCTACAACCGTCTTTTTATTCACTCCGTCTACAGGAATCTGAAGTTCCATTGTTCGCGGGGTCAAAGCAAGTTCTATCACATTATTCGCGGTATTGATTACTGCAGCATATTTAACGTCATATTTCACTTTTCCCAGTGTTTTTATCGCATTTTCTGCTTTTACAGGATCTTTCACCACCGTCTTTACAATATCACTTATTGGAAATTCTGCAAATGAGATCGTGTCTTTCTTTACTTTGAATTCTTTTACGCCTTCTCTTTTGATATTTCCCTGTACAATAATCAGTTTTCCTTTATAGTTGCCTGGTAAGTCTTCCATTTTTACAGGCGGAATATCCGGTCCTTCATTATCATTACAAGAGTATAGGGTAAATCCTACTAAAACCATTAAAACTGTTATAAAAAATCGGGGTACTGTCAATTTTTTCATTGCATTACATTTTCGTTAAACATTAATTATTTTCGAGTACTCATCTATATAAATCCTGTTTTCTGAAAATCTTGCATCCTTTTTTAAAAAAAGAACAAAAAAAATCATAACCAACTGATTTTGTGAATATAAAATTTCACCATCTCATTGCAAATTCCGTACCTATTGTAAAAAAAAGCTCTCTTTATCTTTTATAAACAGCAAAAAGGAAGCTATTTCATTTAGCTTCCTTTTATTATTGATTATGTATATTTTATTGTACTCCACCGCCAAGTGCTCTGTAAAGATCTACCTCAGCATTTAATTTTTCAAGGGTAACGTTGATGGCTTCCAGATCATTCTGAAGTTTATTGTTCTGGGCGGTAATAACTTCCAGATAGGTTGCCATACCGCTTTTATACAGCTTCAGCGCATCATTGATTCCTTTATCCAGAATCGCTGTTCTCTGTTCTAAAAGCTGTAATCTTTCTGAAGAACCTTTAGATTTCGCCATAGCATCGGAAACTTCTCCCACCGCAGTCATTACAGATTGTCTAAAATTGATACCCGCTTTTTCCTGTTCAATTAAAGCGGTGTCATAAGCTGTTTTCAACTGCTTTTTCTGAAAAATCGGAGCCGCTAAATTAGCAGCAATTGCTTTGGTAATAGATCCGGGAATATCAAACCACGAGCTGAATTTATTGGAATTTACTCCTATCTGTGGGCTCAGGCTAATACTTGGATACATAGCGGCTTTTGCTAATCCGGTTTTGGAATTTAAACTGATAACGTTAAACTCTGCCATCTTCAGATCCGGTCTTCGGCTCAGCAGTTGTGCGGGTAATCCTTCTGACAGTTTATTTTCAGGAATCATTGTTTTCAGATTTCCTTCTCTTTCTACTTTGGCCGGATATTCTCCACAAAGAATACTCAAAGCATTTTCCTGGATAGAAATATTCTGTTTTGCCAAAGGAATCAGCAGCTCAGCTGTTTTCTTTTGTGCCTCCGATTGCTGAACGGCTAATGAATTAATCTGTCCAGCTGTAAACTGAAGATTCATCATTTTAAGCGTATTGTCGCTCAACTCGATATTCTGTTCAGCTATTTTCAGTTGTTCATCGAGACTGATCAGATTATAATAAGCCTGAGCTACCTGAACAACGATTCTGCTTTTGATCGCATTTAAGTTTTCTTTTTGTCCAAAATATTCTGCTGCTGCAGATTCTTTCTGCATTTTAGCTTTTCCCCAAATGTCTACTTCCCATGAAAGTCTCAATGCAGCACTGAAATCATCCATGTATTTTGTTCCGACAAACTGTTCGTTCAGAGAGCCGTTAAGCGTATTGGTGGATGCCCAGCTTCTATTGGCACCTGCTGTAAGATCTAATGTTGGCATAAGCCCCAGCTTAGCTTGTTTATAAATCAGATCCAGCTGTTCTATGTTTTTCAAAGCGACATTCACTTCATTATTTCTTGAAAGGGCTTTATCTATTAAACCAATCAATTTAGGATCTTTGAAGAATGTTTTCCATGGCAGCACTACCGTATCTCCTGTTACCTGTACAGATTCTTTATAGGTTTCAGGAATCTGAAGATCTGTTCTTGTATATTTTTTCCCTACGGCACAAGACATCAGCAGTGATGCCATTGTGCCTGAAATAAGGAAATTCTTTATATTAATTATGCTCATTTGTCAATTGATTTTCTGTTGTATGATACTTCTTTTTGGTAGAGAATTTCTCATCCAGATACTGAAAGAACATGTAGAGTACAGGAATTACAAAAACTCCTAAAACCACTCCACTCAGCATTCCCATGGCTGCACTTGTACTGATGGATTTGTTTCCTGAAGCCATTCCTCCTGAAGAAATCATCAATGGAATCATTCCCACAATAAAGGCCAATGAAGTCATGATGATAGGACGTAATCTCGCCTTTGCTCCTTCCAGTGCAGAGTCCAGAATCGAAAGTCCTGCTTTTCGCCTTTGGATGGCAAATTCTACAATCAGGATCGCATTTTTGGCCAGAAGACCGATAAGCATGATCAATCCTACCTGTACATAGATATTATTATCCAGTCCGATTGCTTTTATTCCTAAGAATGCTCCTACAATTCCTGTTGGGATGGAAAGCATTACTGCTAAAGGAAGGATATAACTTTCATATTGAGCTGCCAGCAACAGATATACAAAAAGTAAACACAGTCCGAAGATGGCAATTGTTTGATTCCCTGCTGATTTCTCTTCCAGACTTAATCCTGTCCATTCGTAGCTGTAGTCAGAAGGTAATTTGCTTAAAGTCTGTTCCAGCTTGCCCATTAACTCCCCGTTACTTACTCCAGGTTTTGGAGATACGTTGATATTTAACGAGTTGTAAAGGTTGTAACGTTGAACGGATTCCGGACCGTAGACTTTTTTCAAAGTAATCAATGTATTCACCGGAACCATATCTCCTTTTTCATTCTTTACGAAAATATCATTGAACGCCTGCTCATCCATTCTGAAAACTCCGTCCGCTTTAATATTCACTCTGTAGAATTTCCCGAATCTTGAGAAATTCTGAGACTGATCTCCCGAGAAATAAGTCTGAACAGTTCCCAACAGGTTTGAAATGCTTACTCCCAGTTGTTTTGCTTTATCTTCATTCACTTCAAGCTCCATCTGAGGATAATCTGCCCTGAACATCGTATAGGCAAATGCTACTTCCGGAACCTTCATCAGCTGACCGATCAGTTCATCCGCTTTAGCTTTAAGAACCTGAGGATCTCTTCCCATACGGTCCTGAAGCACGATTTCGGCATCATTCGTCATTCCATATCCTTCTACAGGAGGCATTCTGAAGGTCATTACACTTCCTTCTTTGATGACACCCAGTTTTGCATTCGCCATATTTACCACTTCCTGAATATCCTGAATTTCACCTCTTTCTTTCTTAGGTTTCAGTTTAACAAACCCCATTGCATAAGCGGGTCCCGCACTGTTACTAAGAAGGTTATATCCGGTAATGGAAGTATTTTCCTGTACAGCTTCTACCCCTTTTAGGATTTCATTGATCTTGTTCGAAACTTCTGTCGTTTTGGTCAATGCTGTTCCTGGAGGCATACTTAACGTGTACATAAAGAATCCATCATCTTCCATCGGTACAAAGCTTTTAGGTGTACTAGACATCAACCATCCTGCAACACCAATAACAGCTACTATTAATCCTCCCGCAATCCATTTTCTTCCTATTAAAAAGCGTACTCCTTTTGCATAACGGTTGGTCATATTATTAAACCCTGCGTTGAATGCTACTGCAAATTTTTGCCCGAATCCTTTTGGTTTTTTACCTTCTCCTGAGTGGTTATTTTTCAGAAACACTGCACATAAAGCCGGAGTTAAAGTCAATGCGTTAACTGCTGAAATAATGATCGCAATGGCTAATGTATAGGCAAACTGCTTATAGAATAATCCTGCAGAACCGGACATAAATCCGATTGGGATAAATACTGCCGACATCACCAGTGTAATGGAAATAACCGCTCCTGTGATTTCACTCATTGCTTTGTGAGTAGCTTCTCTTCCTGAAAGGTCTGTTCCTTCCATATTACTGTGGACGGCTTCCACCACTACAATAGCATCATCTACTACAATACCGATAGCCAGTACAAGGGCAAAAAGGGTCAGTACGTTGATCGTAAATCCTAAAACCAGAAGGAAGAAAAAGGTACCGATAATGGCTACCGGAACCGCCACTGCCGGAATAATCGTAGATCTGAAATCCTGCAGGAATATAAATACCACGATAAATACAAGGATAAATGCTTCTATCAAAGTTGATTTTACCTGTCCTGTAGCCTCATCCAATCTTTCTTTGGTACTCATTACCTTTGTATATTTGATACCAGGAGGGAATGATTTTGATAATTTGTCAATAGCTTCATTTACCCCTATTTCAATCTGATTGGCGTTGGATCCTGTGGTTTGCATAATCGCTACAGTAACCGCATTTTTCCCATTGGAAAGGTTATCTCCGGTATTTGAAATCGCTCCGAATTCCACACGGGCAACATCTTTTAACCTAATAACCTGGCTTCCTGTATTTTTAACAATAATATTTTCATATTGTTCAGGCTTGTTCTTTTTTCCTTTGTATCTGATTACATACTCTAAAGCGGCATCCGATTCTTCTCCCAGTTTACCCGGAGCTGACTCCAAACTGTGGTCCGCAATGGCTCTGGAAACATCCGCCGGTTCAAGTCCGTAGGATGACATTTTCTGAGGATTAAGCCATATTCTCATGGAATAATCTTTAATCCCGAATACCATGGCCTGTCCTACTCCTTTTACCCTTTTGACCTGCGGAATAAGGTTGATATTCGCATAGTTCTGAAGGAAAGTTTCATCATACTGTTTATTATCTTCAGTATAAATATTGAAAATCAACACCATACTGTTCTGCTGCTTAGAGGTGGTCAATCCCATTCTCACAACCTCCTGCGGAAGTATCGGAGTGGCCTGCTGTACTCTGTTTTGCACGTTTACCGCAGCCTGATCGGCATTCACTCCCTGTTTGAATATAATGGAGATGGAAAATGTACCATCATTACTTGCGGTGGATTTCATGTATTCCATATCTTCCACCCCATTGATCTGTTCTTCCAGTGGAGTTACCACGGAACGGATCACCGTTTCACTGTTTCCTCCGGGATACGATCCTGAAACGGTAATCGTAGGCGGAGAAATGTCCGGGAATCTGGTCACCGCCAGCTGGTTTAATCCTATAATCCCTAAAATGACGATGATAAGGGATATTACCGTCGCCAGTACCGGACGGTCTATTATCTTTTTTAACATTTTTCAATTTTCTAAGAATGGTTATACAACTATTTCAAAGGAATGGTGTGTGCCACTACCTGCGCTCCGTCTGTAAGGGCATCAATTCTGTTGATGGCAATCTTATCTCCTGCATTCACACCTTCTTTGATGAAGTAATCCTGAGAAGTACTTCCTGAAACAGTAATCTGAGTCATTTTCACTTTATCCTTACCATTCAGTTTATAAACAAAGAATCTGTCCTGAATATCTTTTACAGATGTCTTCGGAAGTTTAATCACACCATTCAGGGCATTGTGAATCATGACTCTTGCAGTTCCTCCGGCTCTTAATAATTTATCAGGATTCTGAAAAACAGCTTTCATCTGAATACTTCCCGTGTTTCTGTCGAAGTTTCCGCTGGCATTTTCCAGTTTTCCTTTAAGAGAATAAGTGGAACCGTCTGCCAGGATAAGCTCTACATTTTCTGCAGTATTTCCTGATGCCGATGATCTGCTGTGGGCAATAAAATCAGCTTCGTTCATTGAAAAATACACATTCACACTGTTGATGCTTGAAAGTGTTGTCAACGGAGAAGCATCTGAAGGACTGATAAGGTTTCCTACTCTATTCGGAATTCGCCCAATATATCCGCTCACCGGTGCTTTGATATACGTAAAATTGGCATTGATCTTTGATGATCCTAAGGATGACTTTGCCTGTGCTACCTGTGCTGAGGCGGCCTTGTAACTTGCCTGTGCGGTTTTCAACTGCATATCGGAAACTACTTTTCCTTCTACAAGAGGTTTTAGTTTTTCCACTTCAAGTCTTGCTGTTTCCTGTGCTGCAATAGCAGATTTCAAGACGGCTTCATTGGTATTTACC
>CBFQYI010000007.1:0-25858 GCA_965720825.1 uncultured Chryseobacterium sp.
AGAAAGATCTTTTTCGTTGGTAACAGATTGATTATCCATTGGTAAAACAGAATATTCAATGAGTTCAGACGAAATTTAAAGACTCTATTTTTATTAAGCTGACAAATATCATTACATTGTTATTTTTATTCATTCTAAATAAATATAAATTTGTTCCAAGAAATTTAACAAAGAAAATGAAAAAAATAACTACTCTTTCTGGTATTGTACTTGCCTCGCTGATGAATGCGCAGCTGCAATACTGTATGCCAACCTTTCAGTATGGAGCTGACAGCAACATGATCAGCAATGTGACTTTCGGAACGATTAATAATTCATCACCAGTCCAGTCCTCGAATGCACAAATTTATGAGAACTTTACGGCAATATCTACAGATCTGCAGTCAGGAAGTTCCTATCCGATCTCAGTGAAAGGTCCATCCAGTACATTTCCAAGTGATGTAGTTGTTTTTATAGACTTTAATCAGAACGGAAATTTTGATGATGCAGGAGAAAGCTTTTATATCGGAAGACTTGAAGCAGCCAATCCGGCCAATGCTTTTACAATCAATACTACCATAACAATTCCTGTGAATGCGGCCAGTGGAAGTACCAGAATGAGGGTTCTTAAAAATACGAATGTTCAGGCCTATTCGAATCCTGCTGCTCCGAATTCTATCAGTTCAGCTTGTGACAGCAGTTTAAGAGCAGGGCAGACGGAAGATTATACGGTTAATATCATAGGAAATACAGTGAGTTTCCCAGCACCTTACTGCGGTACTGAAAATATTACAAGTTTGACCGTTAGTGAAATCAGTACAGTAGAATTTGCCGGAGTTGTTAGAAACAGTGCACTTGACGGGAATTCTGATGTTCTTGAAAACTTTACAGCAACAGTTTTCAATGTGAACCGTGGAAATAGCTATCCTATAAGCGTTACAGGAGGTACACACGGCCAGACTACCGTATCTGCGTATGCTTATATTGATTTTAACCATAATAATCAGTTTGATGCTGATGAGCAATTTAATCTGGGCTATCTGGATAATTCCAATCCGGTTTCTGGTCATCAATCAGGGATTACAACAGGCAATATCACCATTCCGGCAGGAGCGCAGTTGGGAGAAACCCGTTTCAGACTGGTAAAAGCCTATGAATCCAATTCATGGATGGGAGCTTTGAAGAATCTTCCGTGTCCTTCAGGTTGGTTTATCGGTCAGGCAGAAGATTATACTTTAAATATTCAGCCTGAAAGTCTTTCAACCATTGAAGTTTCTAAAGAGGCATCAGCCCAGGTGAGCATATATCCGAATCCTACATCAGGTTCAGTGACAATCAAGATGAAGGAAGGATTGGAGAAATACGAAATTTACAATATGTCCGGACAAAAGATGCTGGAAGGGAATTCTATGACAGTTTCAATGGACAATTTTGTTCCGGGAACTTACATGATCAAAATTCAGACTAAGAATCAGAAACTCTTTACAGAAAAGATTATAAAAAAATAGACACATCATATCTAAATCATATCCATATCAATTTTTGTTTTTTAATCGACAGGTCCTTTACCTGTCGGTTTTTTATTTGTTGTATTAGGAATCAGATCCCAGTAAATCCATCAAATCCTGTTTAGACAATCCCTGAAGCTTCTTTCCATCTGTGGTCAACAGATTCTGAGCCAGTTCTTTTTTCTTTTTCTGAAGGGTAAGAATCTTTTCTTCCACAGTATTGGAGCAGATCATCCTTACCGCAATTACATTTTTGGTCTGTCCTATACGGTAACTGCGGTCAATAGCCTGGTTTTCAGCGGCGGGATTCCACCATGGATCTACAAGGTAAATATAATCTGCCTGGGTAAGATTGAGCCCAACGCCTCCAGCCTTTAAGCTAATCAGAAATACACGGATCTCATCGTTTTTCTGAAAATTTGTTACCTTTTCCCCTCTATCTTTAGTTTGTCCTGTTAAATATTCAAACTGAATGTTATGATGCTCCAACTCAGTTTTGATCAAATCAAGCATTCCGACAAACTGTGAGAAAACAAGGATTTTATGATCTTTTGACTTCCCAAGGATTTGCTCCATCAAAATTTCGATTTTAACAGCATTTTCACCGGAATATCCCTCTTTCATCAAAACGGGGGAATTACAGATCTGTCTGAGCCTTGTAAGGCCTGTAAGAACGTGCATGCTGTTTTTATTCAGATCGTCGTCGTCATTGGCGGCAATAAACTCACGAAGTTCTTTTTCATAAGCATCGTAGATCTTGCGCTGTTCCGTATTCATTTCACAGTAAATGACCGTTTCTGTTTTATCAGGAAGTTCCTTGGCAACCTGTTTCTTTGTTCTTCTGAGGATAAATGGCTTTATCTTTTGCTGAAGCTCTATGGCACGTTTGCTGTACTCGAATTTATCAATAGGAATGGCATAAATATCTTTAAAATACTGTTTGCTACCCAACAATCCGGGACAGGCAAAAGAAAGCTGGCTGTAAAGGTCAAAAGTGCTGTTTTCAATAGGAGTTCCCGTCAGTACAATCCTGTTTCTTGATTGAAGAAGTCTTGCGGCTTTGTATCTTTCAGAATTGGGGTTTTTAATCACCTGTGATTCGTCCAGAAATACATAATTGAAATTAAAATTTTTCAAAAACTTAATGTCCGAAAGTAGCATTCCATAGGTGGTAAGGACTACTTCATAATTAGGCATGTGAGCCGTTGTTTTCGGTCGGTCTGCACCATAATGAAGCAGAACTTTTATAGAAGGTGCAAATCTGCTCATCTCTTCCTGCCAGTTGAAAAGAAGGGAAGTAGGAACCACAATCAGATTGGTGGTATGACCTCGTTTTTCCCTCTGAGAAAGAATAAATGCAATGATCTGAATGGTTTTTCCCAATCCCATATCATCTGCAAGGCATCCACCGAAGTTGAAGCTGTCAAGAAAATTAAGCCAGTTCAGTCCGTCATGCTGGTAATCTCTCAGCTCAGCATTCAGCTCAGCGGGAACAGTCACTTCCGGAATGGTTTTTACTTTTGAAAACTTCGTAGAATATAAGGTGAGCTCCTCCTGAATCTCCTGGCTCAGGATTTCTTTTTCAAACAATGAAGTAACCTCTGTGAAATTGATTTTCGGAATTTTTAAAAGTTCCTCATCAATTTCTCCTGCCCGGAAGTAAGCGGATATTTTTTCCATCCATTCTTCAGGGAGAATTCCCATACTGCCATCATCCAGCTGAACAAATTTACTCTTGTTCCGAATGGCACGGTGAAGTTGTTTCAAAGAAGCTTCTTTAGGACCAAATCCTACTTTTAATTTGGCATTAAACCAATCCAGTCCGCTGGTAATGTGAATATTGATTTTAGCACGGTGAGGGTTTAATTTATTGTTTTTTAATTCATTAAAACCAAGTATGATAATTCCATCATTTCGCCAGGTCTCAAATGCTTCAAGAAACCAGTTGTTATCCAGGAACTTATCCCTGTGAAGATAAAAATACTGATAGCCATCCATCTGTTCTTCAAAATCAGGATGCTGCTGCATCACCAATGAAGTAAAACGGGCTTCGGCAGATTCATTTCTTTCTATTTTAAACGGATTTCCATTCTGATCTGTATCAAAAAGTTGTTTCCTGGAATACACCGGAACTTCGACATCTCCGTATTTCATAACGGGAGTAATTCCTATATAATTTTCCTGCTGACGGAGATAAATGACTTTTTCAGTCTGATAATTTTTGTCTTCAAGTTGTACTTTTGTTGCAGGTTGTATATAGCTGTAATTGATATGAATACGTTCTTCTATAGTGAAGAGAATGTTCTGCATAAACGCTTCATATTTCGAAGAGTGAACCAGTAAAATTTCATTATTAGCCTTAAAGAACCTGATAATTTTAAGCATGTCCGGATCATCTACAAAGCTGAAAACGTTACGGTTATAGATAAAATAATCATTTCTGAGAATAATATTTTTAAAAGGAACAGAAATATCATTAAAGAGTAGTTCTCCGGTGATTTCAAAAAACGGATCTTTCTTAAATACAGATAATTGAACTTCCGCATCTAAAGTATTTAATCCAATCTGAAAAATTGACTTTGCGGAAACTGTTTCAGCAATTTCACGGTCGTGATAATAGACTTCCAGCCCCAGAGGATTCTGCACAATAAGCTTCAGCGCTTCCAGTTCTGACGGATTATAATCTTCATTGTAATTATTCTGAAAAGAGGTGATGGCAGTATAAAATTTAATGTCTGCCGGTTTCTCTGCTTTCCATATCAGCTGCATGGCATCTACGGGAGTGACCGGATTTTTGATTTTTCCTGTCTGCGTTATTTCTGCCTCCATCAGAGAGAAGGTCATATGATTGTAATAACGGTGTTTACCGATAACCAATATTTGCTTTTTACCAGATTCCAATATTGCCAGTTCATCCAGTTTAGAAAGATGCTGAGGAAGTAGATCTCTTGTCAGCATCACATCATCTACAGGAAGCATTTCCTTGATTTTGGGCAATATTTCAATTTGGCCATCTTTGTATTCCAATTCAAAATACTGATCCAGATCCGGCTCGTTTTCCAGGCCATATCCTTTAGCTTTAGGGAGAAATATTTTTTTGCGCAGAGCTTCATCAAAAAACAAACGGTAATTTTTATCCTCAATAATACAGTGGATAATTTCTGCCTCATGAGAGCAAAGCTGATCTTTGGCATTATCACAGGTACATGAACAAAGTAGGGAGCTGCCTATTTTGCTGATGGTAATCACTGGAAAATCCTGTAGTGAAGACTGTTTGGTAAATATTCCTGTATTGTTTTCAATAGCAACGGGATAGATCTCACGAAAATCTCTGATTCCGATAAATGTGCTGTCTGAGGTATGTTTCAGCAGGTCATATACGGAAAGTGTACTGATATTGATGTTGTCAAGAATATATTCTGCCATAAAAATAGATGGAGACAAACTTACAAAAAACAAATCTATTGAAGAATCCGTTTTGGCTACAGCTTACCCCATTTTGGCAACTCCCGCGTTTCTTCTAATGCAGAACTTTGTCCTGTAATTTTAAACCAAGAAAAATGAAAACAATTTTTATAACAGGTGCTTCTACAGGATTAGGAAAAGCAACTGCCCAATTATTTCAAAACAAAGGATGGAAAGTAATCGCTACCATGAGAAATCCTGAAGTTGCGGCTGATCTTGCCGCTTTGGAAAACGTAACAGTACTTCCACTTGATGTTACCAATCCGGAACAGATACAGTCTACCGTAAAACAGGCTTTGGAGCTTGGTACTGTTGATGTGGTGTATAATAATGCAGGATATGGCTTAATAGGACCTTTAGAGGCTCTTTCTGATGATCAGATCGTAAAACAGCTTGACACGAATTTATTAGGGGTTATACGCGTTACACAGGCATTTATTCCTTATTTCAGAGAACAGAAAAAAGGAATGTTCATTTCTACAACGTCTATAGGAGGACTGGTGGCATTTCCATTAGGTTCTACTTATCACGCAACGAAGTGGGCGCTGGAAGGATGGAGCGAAAGCTTAGCTTTTGAGCTTAACACTTTAGGAATTGATATTAAAACTGTTTCTCCCGGAGGGATTAAGACGGATTTTGTAAGCCGTTCTCTGGATTCAGCATCCAGTCCTGCTTATGAAGACATGACGAATTCTCTGTTTTCTAAAATGGAAGGGATGATGGAAGCGGCTTCCACACCGGAGCAGATTGCAGAAGTGGTGTACGAGGCTGCGACAGACGGTAAGAAACAACTGAGATACGTAGCCGGAGAAGATGCTAAAGCGATCTATGCACAACGCCTTGAATTAGGTGACGAGGCATTCAGAGAGCAGTTTGGAAAACAGTTTATTTAATCAGATTTTTGGAAGACAGTATAAAGTAAATCCTATTTATACTGTCTTTTCATCCAAATAATTTATAATTTTATATCATGGAAAAGAAAGATAATGCTCCTTTGAAAATTTCATCCATATCAGAACTGCACAGTATGCTGCAGCTCCCTAAACCGCTTCATCCCTTGGTAAGCCTTGTGGATAATACCAAGATGAGTATCAAAAAGGATATGCTGAAGCGAAGCTTTATCCTGAATTTTTATAAAATCTCTTATAAATATTCTACGGTCGGAAAAATGGGGTATGGACAAGGATATTATGATTTTAATGAGGGAGGAATGATGTTCACTGCACCCGGACAGGTTCTTTCTACTGATGAGAATGCTGAATATTGCGGATACACCTTGCTGGTACATCCGGATTTCATCAGAAGTTATCCTTTGGCAAAGAATATCAAAAACTTTGGCTTCTTTTCTTATGATACGAATGAAGCGTTACACTTATCGGATCAGGAAAAGACGACGATAACAGGGTTACTTGACAATATTGGAAATGAGCTGAATACTGCTATTGATGAAGTAAGCCAGGATGTTATTGTTTCTTATATTGATGTTCTTCTCAATTACAGCGACCGTTTTTATAAAAGACAGTTTATCACAAGAAAGGCTGTTAATAATGATTTGCTGACCAAAATGGATGATGTACTGGAAAACTATTTCAATCAGCAGGAAACCTTAAATAAAGGGCTTCCTACGGTAGAATTTCTGGCTTCCACGCTCAATCTGTCACCTCATTATCTGAGTGACATGCTTCGTAATCTGACAGGATTGAATGCTCAGCAGCATATTCATGAAAAACTGATTGAAAAGGCGAAAGAATATCTTACTACCACAGGTTTTTCTGTATCTGAAGTAGCTTATGCTTTAGGATTTGAACATCCACAGTCATTCAATAAGCTGTTTAAAAAGAAAACTGATAAAACACCTCTGAGTTACAGACAATCTTTCAACTAGATACAAAACACCCGGTCCAAATATCGGGTGTTTTTTATGATATACTTTTTAGGTCACATTTTGTTTTGCTTTGATCAAAGCTTCAATTTTACATTTTGCGGTGGTCCATTCATCATCCAAAATACTGTAATAAGCAGCATTTCTTGTACTGCCGTCGCTGAGAACTTTGTCTTTACGTAAAATACCTTCAAATACACCGCCGATTTTTTCGATAGCTTTTCTGGATCTGAAGTTGTCGTCTTTCGTTTTCAATTGTACTCTATTGGTTTTCAAGATATCAAAACAGAAGGTGAGGAGTAATAGTTTGCATTCAAGGTTGATGGCTGTTCCCCAGAATTCTTTGGTGATCCATGTCCATCCGATTTCCAGTTTCCGGTCTGCAGGGTAGATTTCAAAAAAGCGTGTGGAGCCGATCAGTTTTCCGGTTTCTTTATGGCGTATGACAAAAGGATATTGATTTCCGGTTTCTCTTTCTGATAAAGCGAATTCATACGTTTTGTAAAACATTGTCTTTTCTGAACAGTCTGTAGGAATCAGTTCCCAGAGTTCTTTATCTGAAGCAGCAGCATATAATTCTTCAAAATGCTCTTTTTCGAGTGGAATTAATTCAACGGTTTCTCCTTCCAGGATAGTTGGACAGGCAATCCATTTTTCTTTCATGGCTCATTATTTATACAACGAAATTAATGAAAAATGAAAATCTGTATTCAAAAAACAAAATGATTTTCCACCATAATGAGGTCGGCAATTTCATTATTGGTTAAAATGGAACATAAAAATGACAAAAATGAACTAGATTTTAATGGGTGAGCGTGGCTAAATTTGCAAACGGAATTTTTATCAAACTGTCATAATGAACGAAAAAGAATCTTTTAATGCCAAAATGCCAACAGCCTGTTTTTTACTTTTTTTTGCCCATGGACTTGTTTTTTCTTCCTGGGCGAGCCGGATTCCTATCATAAAAACAGCCCTTTCCATTAATGAAGCCCAATTGGGAACGCTTTTACTTCTTATGCCTATAGGACAGCTATCTACGATGGTTCTGGCCGGAAAACTGATCAGTATCTACGGAAGCAGCGGGATTATTAAAAGATGTTTTATGCTGTATCCTTTTTTCCTGTTATTAATTGGTTTATCACCTTCATACTGGACTTTAGGTGCTGTACTGTTCTTCTTTGGAGTTTCCGGAAATATGTGCAATATTGCCATCAATACTCAGGCTATAGAAATAGAATCTATCACGAAAAGAACCCTTCTTTCTTCATACCATGGCGCCTGGTGTTTTGCTGGGCTTACGGGGGCAGTCATAGGTTTGTTAATGATTAATCTCCATGTAGGAACTTTTTACCATTTTGCTGTTATTTTCATTCTGGTGGGGATGCTTTGGTTTTACAGTACAAAAAATCTGACCAATATTATTCATAAAGCAGAACCGCAGACCCGTTCAATTTTTAAAGCGGTGAATCCTACACTGATTGGTTTGGGAATTATAGGATTTCTGAGTATGGCGATTGAAGGAGCGATGTTCGACTGGAGCGGAGTTTATTTTCAAACTATAGTTAAGGCCCCGGAAAACCTTGTTATATTGGGATATACAAGTTTTATCTTAATGATGACTTTAGGACGTTTTATAGGAAACAGAATCATTGAGAAATATGGGAAAAAGATTGTTTTGCAATGTTGTGGTATTTTGATGAGCAGCGGACTTTTTCTAAGTGTTTTCTTCCCGGAGCTGTGGATTTGTATCATTGCTTTTATGATTATTGGTCTTGGAAGTTCTCTGAGCGTACCATCCGTTTACAGCACAGTAGGAAAGGTGAGTACGGTAGCTCCAAGCATTGCCTTGTCATTTGTTTCAAGTATTTCATTTTTGGGATTTCTCATGGGGCCGCCTCTTATCGGATATGTTGCGGAAAGTTTTGATCTTAGGTATTCATATGGTCTTTTTGCCTGCTTTGGGATTTTACTGGCGATTATGGCGGGTCAGATGAAAGTCTTCAGGAAATCATAATTAATTTCTTTTTAAGGGATTTCTGACATCTTTTAAGCGTTTTTTGACATGTTCTGGCTCATGGTTGTTACCTAATCTTGCATTTCAAAATACTTTTTATCTTTATTAAAAATTTCCTTTTATGAAACCGGTCTCAGGAATTGTATCAGAATCTGTTAATGACCAGTCTTTTTCCGTAAAACGATTGGAAGATGATATACCGTATTTCGGAGATTTTGTGAGACTTAATTATCATCACATTGTAATCATTGAAAGAGGTAAAGGAGTTCTGACGATAGATGAGCATTCTTTTGATATTACAGATCAGGAAATTTTTTTACTCTCCAAAGGCCAGATCTGCAGGTTTGAAAATAATTCTGAAGTCTGTGGCTATCATATTTCTTTCGGCGACTGTTTTTGGGAAAGAGTGCCTTCCAGTGCCAGCAATTGCAAGGCTGTTCTGTTTAATAATGCTGCAGCAAATCAAAAACTAATCCCGAATCAAACCGAAACAGATGAATTTTTAAACTTATGTAAAAACCTGTTGACGGAATACAAAGCAGAATCTTATACCAATCAGATGGACGTGCTGGCTGCTTATCTAAAAATCATCATGATTAAGCTGGCTAATGTAAAAATGGTAAAAGAAGAAACTTTTGACAGCCAGGATTATATCATTTACCGCAAGTTTATGGAATTATTGAGCAGTCAGTATCACACCCTTCATGCAGTGAATGATTATTCGGAGAGATTGAATATTACGCCAAGAAGGTTGAGTGAATTGTGTAAACGGTGTTCTGATAAAAGTGCCAAAGAAATCATCAACGGACAGATTATCGCGGAAGCCAAAAGACTTCTTCAGTTCAGTTCCCATTCTGTAAAAGAGATTGCTTATCAGCTTCATTTCGGTACATCAGAACAGTTCAGCCACTTCTTTAAAAAAAATACAGAAATATCTCCGGCAAATTATCGCAGCAAGTTCATTCATATCGGAGTATAGTTTCGACGGAAATTTTGACATCTCATCGGTATTAATTGATATTCCGAAGCACTTGTAATCAGGATATCTTTGGATAAAATTAAATAAAGATATGTCAGTACATCGTATGAAAGAAGTTGCGGGAATTATCATCCCGGACAGTAAAATTGCAACCGAAGCCACAGAACTTCTATTGGAACACGGAACAGAATTTATTTACAATCATTCCCTGCGTGTTTTTCTATTTTCATCATTAAATGCTAAACGTGAAAACAAAGCGCATGACTCGGAATTATTGTACGTGGCATCCGTATTTCATGATCTGGGACTTGTTTCCCATTACAGCAGCCCTGACCTGAGGTTTGAGGTAGACGGAGCCAATGCAGCCAGAAACTTTTTGAAAGGTCATGGTATTGCTCAGGATAAGCTTCAGCTTGTTTGGGATACCATTGCTCTTCACACCACCATTGGAATTGCAGAACATAAAGAGAATGAAGTAGCCTTAATGTATTCAGGCGTTGGGTTGGATGTGATGGGAGAAGGATATGAAAATCTGAGTACGGAACATCGGGAAGAAATTATCAAAGCTTTTCCGAGAAATGATTTCAAAAAGAAGATTATTCCTACATTTTTTGGAGGTTTTGAGCATAAAACGGAAACTACTTTCGGAAATATAAAAGCAGATGTCTGTGCCTTCATGATCCCAAATTTTGAAAGGAAAAACTTTTGCGATTGTATTTTACATTCCCCATGGTCTGAATAAGCAAAAGAATTCTGCTATTAATCTATTAACAGTCCTGTATCAGAAC
Source organism: uncultured Chryseobacterium sp. (assembly GCA_965720825.1). Taxonomy (GTDB): domain Bacteria; phylum Bacteroidota; class Bacteroidia; order Flavobacteriales; family Weeksellaceae; genus Chryseobacterium. Next base: position 10,616 of record CBFQYI010000007.1, read on the forward strand.
TGTTAATAGATTATTTAGTTTATATCCAATTTTCTATAAGATGAAGCCATAATGCTTTTTCTTCATTCAGCAGAAAGATAGCTGATGATTTTCTTTTGGTTGTGACATCTCCTGTAACCTGAGTTTCAATATAAGTGGCCAATCCATGATGCTCAGAATGATTGACTTCAATATTTTCAACCTGAATGCTTCTCTCCGGAAACTTTCCAAGTACGGTGGGAAGCCATTCAGTAAGCATTGATAGGGTAACGGTGTCACCATTTCCATTAATCATCTTAAAATCTGGTGAGAATCCGGATAATAGTTGTCTATAAAGGCTTTCCTGATTTTCTGTTTCCCCCTGAAACCATTTTTCGATATTCCTGTGAAATTCTTCAATTTCCCAGATGATCTTTTCTGTATTGTTCATAATTAAATGTATATATTTTTTGATTTTAAACTTATCTTTCAGTCAATAATTTTGCTTAATCTGTTTCCTGCCCAAAGTCCAGCCAGCTGAAAAATACCTATCATTCCAACAGCAGCTGCAAATGCTTCTGTGAACCCCATAATTGGGATCAGATTAAAAAACAGCGTACCAATAACAGCTCCTCCGGTAACGCTTCCAATCTGAATACCAATACTTACCAACCCTGAAGCCTGTCCTGCTTTATCTTTTGAAACCAGGGAAATAGCTGTCCTCATCATAACCGGCATAATGGTACCATGTCCAAATCCGGCAATAAAAAATGTCAGATGAGTAACAAATGAGGGCTTCTGCTGAAAATAAAAAGTAACTGCACTCATCAGAAAGCCTGTCATTAACAATCCTAATCCTATATAGATCATTTTGGATGCATTCAATTGTATTCTTGAAGTTACCAAAGGTGCTATGAAAAAAGCAAGCCCGTAAGGAACTATGGCCAATCCTGTCTGCATCGAATTTTGATGAAGAAACTGCTGAAGATAATAAGGATAGCAAATGAATAAACCCGCTGTGAAATTGTAGAAGAAAATAATCAAAAGGCTTAGTGCAAAAGGCTTCTGCTGTAATAAGGCCGGATCTATAAGAATCGGACGATTATTTTGAAGCTGTTTCGTTTCATATTGTAAAAATGAAATTAATACTATAATTCCAAGTATAAGAATTCCGAAAATCCACCATACCCATCCAAATTTCTGTCCGAAAATAAGAGGGCAGATGAGCATGAGTAATGCAAAGATTAATAACAAAGCCCCAATGAAATCTATTTCTGTTTGTTCTTTCTTATTATTGTTATCCATCGTAAAATGAATTCCGAGAATGCAGATTATTGTAATTGGGACATTTACAAGAAACACCATTTCCCAGGAAAAGCGTCCCCAATGCATGCTTAAGAGGACTCCACCAAACAATTGGCCAATCACCGAAGCAAGACCAAATACCGAACTGAAAAGACTTACAGCTTTGGGCTGTTCCTGACTATTGAAAAGGTCTTTTATGGAAGCCAATACTTGTGGGGCAAGCAATGATGCACCAATCCCCTGAAACAATCTGAAAATGATCAGCCATGTAACATCAGGGGAAAAAGCACAGGCGAGAGATGAAAACAGGAAAGTATATAATCCCGAAATAAATATCTTTTTACGGCCGTAAATATCACCCAGCCGTCCGCCACAAACAACAAGTGCTGCATAGGTAAGTCCATAAATGGCTATAACCATCTGAAGCTCATGATCACTGGCATTCAATGCTTTTTTAATAGAAGGAAGAGCCATATTGACAATAAAATAATCCAGAGGTGAAAGAAAAGCTCCTGCAATCAGAAAATTGAGTGCCTGCCATCGTTTCGAATAGGTATTCATATTTTTTTATGCAAAATTACCCGCTTTGTATTCTGTTAAAATTGTACTTTTGGAGGAAAATACAGTTTGCTATGAAAGGACTGCCTCTTGAAGAAATTGATGTAAGGGAAATACAACTGAAAGAAGAAGACATTCTGTTTAAAACAAAAACCTTTCTATCATTCGTTTATATTGTCAAAGGAAAGGGTACGCTTACCTATGATGATCGTACTATTAATTTTTCTCAGGGTAAGCTTTTCATTATTCCGCAGCAGGAAATTTATCAGTTTGAAAGTGAGGAGGCTCAGCTTATCAGCATTCAATGTCCGGTGGAATTTATTGATAAAATCCGTTTGGAGGCAGATCGTATTGAAAGCTGTGAGAATTTGTATAAGTTACAATATATCAGTCATAATTACCATGCAAGAGCTGGATGTATCTTCAGGAATAAAAATGATGAAAACTTTGCAGAAATCCTTATTCTACAGATTGCCAATGAGTTCAAAAATAAAGCAGAAGACTACCTTATTATCCGCAACTGCATGTCGATCCTTCTGAATCTGATTGCCCGGAATATCATTCAAAGCGAAACCTCAGACCTGCAGGAAAACCGGAAAGCTTTTTCTATTATGAAGATCATTGCTTATATTCAACAGCATATAAAAGACCGTGAAAAAACTGGAATTCAGGTTATTGCCGATCATTTTGGTATTTCCGGGAATTATTTTGGAGAATATTTTAAACAGCAAACCGGAATTTCTTATCAGGATTACCTGCTGGACTATAGATTAAAACTGGTAGAAACCTATTTAAAATACAGCAGTGTCAGACTCAGTGAGATTGCTTATGAACTCCAGTTCAGTGATGAAAGCCACCTTTCCAAGCTGTTCAAGAAATACAGAGGAGTAACTCCCGGAGAATACAGGAAAAGTTTCAAATAAACTTCTTTTGCCAAAATACTATTTACTAAGTTAAAATTTAATTTTAAAAATATAAAGTCAACTATATAGTTGACTTTATATTTTTATATATTTACAGCAAATATATTTCAGATGGATTTTGACTTCATTAAAGAATTAGGATATAAAGCTTTGGATAGCAGACTGAAGAGAATCAGTGACCGCATGTCTCATGATGTGCGGAAGTTTTATAAAGAATTCGGAATTGATGTGGAGCCCAATTGGTATCTGGTTTTTATGCTGCTCCAAAAAAAGGGTGAAATTTCCATTACCGATATTGCTGAGCCGTTGGGATATTCACATCCATCCGTTGTGGCTATCGTTAAAAAAATGAATGAAAGCGGTTATCTTATCATCAAAAAAGACAAGGTAGATAAACGCAAACAGATTATTTCATTATCTCCCAAAGCCATTGAAATGCTTCCCCAGTTGGAGCAGATCTGGGATAGTTGTGAGAAAGCCATTCTAAAGGTATTATCAGAAGATCTGTCAATTTTCACTTATCTGGATCATATTGATCAGGAATTAAAAAATGAATCTTTTCACCACAGGTTTAAACAGGAATATTTAAAATCAAACCCATCATGAAAGCATTAATTCTTATCACAGCATTTCTTTTCTCCAATATGATGATTTCGGCAACGGAAACAAAAATCATGATCAGAGCCAAAGCAAGAGATGCCAAATTTATCGGAACTTCATTGGGCGGCGCTCATATTATCATCAGAAACAAGCTTAATCAAAGAATTCTGGCAGAAGGAAACACCACAGGAAGCACGGGAAACACAGATCTGATTATGAAAACGCCCAAAATCAGAGGAAACTCCATTGCAGATGAGCAGACAGGCGGTTTTATGGCTTTGGTGGATATTGACGAGCCTACATTTGTGAATATAGAAGTAATTTCTCCTTTGAACAGCAAGCAGGCTCAGGCGGTGGTAAGTACAGAGCTATGGCTGATTCCCGGGAAGCATATTGTAGGAGAAGGAATTATTCTTGAGATTCCGGGGTATATTATTGATATTCTGAAACCCAGAACCCATCAGTATATTGCACTGAACAGCATTAAAGATAAACCTTTCCTGTTTCAGGCCAATATTGTGATGATGTGCGGATGTGTCATTGATAAAGGAGGCGTATGGAATTCTGATGAAATAGAAGTGAAGGGAATTTTGAAGAAAGATGGAAAATTGGTGAAGAATATTGATATGTCTTTGGTTTCAACCAATCTTTTTGAAGGAAATCACACAATCAATTCTCCGGGAAATTATGAGCTTGTTCTGTATGCCTATCATGAAAAAACAGGAAATACGGGCGTAGATAAAGTCAATTATGTAGTTTTCGAATAAACGAAACTCAATATATTGGAATGAAAAGAGACTTTTCAAAAGTCTCTTTTTTTATTCAGAGCCAATTATAAAACCTGAAGTTCTTTAAATACTTCTATAATGGCTTCAATAAGTCCTTTGTCTATATTTTTTTCCGCAGCAGCATCCGGCAAAAGAGCCCTTAAATCACCGTGATCATCACGTTCAATAACGACTTCAGTTCCATCTACGTCTACATACAGTTTATATCCATAAGAGAATGTAGCCAGCTTTCCATTGAAAAGCAGTTCTTTACCCTTATAAGTTACCGGTACTTCAAATTCTTCCATTGCGGTGAGTTTCTGTTCATTTAAAATCTGGGCAAATGTCGGAAAATTTTAATTCATATTATCATATAAATTGTAATGATAAAGCCAAATTATACAAATTGCTAAAATTGTTTATAGGTTAAAATCTGTATATTTATCCATAGTTATGAAAGCATTTCTAAAACAAAAATGATCCATGAAATTGAAAAGAACTTTTATGAAAAATACAATCACCCTTTTCTGGTTCAGACGTGATTTGAGGTTGGAGGATAATATTGGGCTTCATCATGCACTCCAGTCTGATGCTCCGGTAATCCCCATTTTTATATTTGATATTGATATTCTCGGTAAACTGGAAGATAAAGAAGACCGCAGGGTTGATTATATTCATCAGGCCTTGACTAATATCAATGTTTCATTAAAAGAATACCACTCAAAAGTCAATACCTATTATGGTAAGCCCATAGAAATATTCAGAAAATTATCTGAAGAATATACTATTGAAGGTGTTTTTTGTAACCGGGATTATGAACCTCAGGCGATTGAGAGAGATAAGGAAGTCTATTATTTTTTTAAGGAAAAGAATATTCCTTTTAAAGCTTATAAAGATCAGGTGATTTTTGATAAAGACCAGATTATTAAAAAAGATGGTTCGCCCTATACGGTGTATACTCCTTTTGCAAAGAAATGGCGGGAAGCGCTAACACCCGAACATTATCAATCTGTTGAAGTAGATTTTAAAAACCTCTTTCCTCAGAAATATTCTGAGATTCTTAGTTTAAAGGAGATCGGTTTCAAAAAAACAGATTTTGATTTTAAAAAGCCGGTTCTGGAGGCTTCTATTATAGATAATTATGATCAGTTTCGTGATTATCCGGCGTTACAGCATACCACACAGCTCGGCATTGCTCTACGATTCGGAACTATTAGCATCAGGAAATGTGTGGAATTTGCAATGAAACATAATGCCGTATGGCTTTCAGAATTGATCTGGCGCGAATTTTTTATGCAGATTTTATATCATTTTCCTCAGGTGGTTCATCAATCCTTCAAAAAACAGTATGACAATATCCATTGGCGGAATAACGAAGATGAGTTTAAACACTGGTGCGAAGGAACTACAGGATATCCAATTGTAGATGCCGGAATGAGAGAATTGAATCAGACGGGTTGTATGCATAACCGTGTGAGAATGATCGTCGCGAGCTTTCTATGTAAACATCTGTTGATCGACTGGCGTTGGGGAGAAGCTTACTTTGCCTTAAAACTGAATGACTATGATCTGTCTGCAAACAATGGAAACTGGCAGTGGGCAGCAGGTTCAGGTTGTGATGCGGCTCCTTATTTCAGAGTTTTTAATCCTACGGCCCAAACAGAAAAATTTGATAAAGATTTACTGTACATAAAAAAATGGCTGCCTGAATGGAATACACCTGCATATCCTTCTCCGATCGTAGAGCATACCTTTGCCCGTGAAAGAGCTTTATCAGAATACAAGAAAGCATTAACATAAATAATATAGTATGAAAAATGCCCGGTAACAAAAACGTCACCGGGCATCAACCAATTGATATTTAATATGAAAAGTTACTTACTGAAGTAACGGAATCATCAGATTGTTTTCAGATACAGCTCCTGTAATTCCTGCGCTGTAAATGCTTTGGAAGGTAAATTCTGAACCAGTTCTCCCTGTTTCATAATGCCAATATTGGTGGCTACACTTACTGCATTGAAGATGTCATGAGTGGCCATTAAAACCGTTCTGCCTTCTTTGCCCAGCTGACGTACAATTTCTGTAAACTCTGCTGTAGCTATGGGATCCAGTCCGCTGGTAGGCTCATCTAAAAGAAGTACTTTCGCATCTTTAGCCAGTGCAATGGCAATACCTACTTTCTGGCGCATCCCTTTGGAATATCCTCCCAAAGCTTTATGATGAGCAATTTCCTGCAATCCTGTGCGTTTGAGTAATGCGGCCAATTCATCTTTCTGATAATCAAATCCTGCGATTTTGGAGAAAAAATCAAGGTTTTCTATTCCCGTAAGGTTAGGATATAAAAGGACTGTTTCAGGAATATAGGCCAGATGTTTTTTTATTTTTTGAGGCTCTTCTTTTACCGAAATATCATTAATAAAAGCATCTCCGGAAGTTGCTTTAATGAGTCCCAGAAGAATATTAATCGTTGTACTTTTTCCTGCTCCGTTTTGTCCGAGCAGCGCAAAAATTTCTCCTTTTTTTACTTCCAGATTAAGAGAATGAAGGGCGGTGAAATCATTGTATTTTTTATGTAGATTGACTGTTTTTAACATAGTTTTCTGTATTTGTATTGTGAAAGGATGATGAACAAAGCAATGAAGATGAGGTAGGGCAGAAGGATCTTTATCCATTGTATATGTTCGGAGAATTTAAATATCTGTATGGTTTGCTGCGCCCAGTTGATAGATTCTGCGTTCTTACCCGAGAAAATAAGAGGGTAGAAGAATAACCTTTTTTTCTCATGGAATTTCTTGAGTGATGAAGCATACTGCAAATGATTCTTTAGATCAGATTTTGCCAGATGACTTTCTACAAGCTGAGTATGAAGATTCGGAAGGAGATACCATAAATAGCTTGCTGCCCGATTCAGTTTTTGCATTTTTTCTGTATACTGTTATGATGATTTTGACGATTCAAGATCTCACATATGCTGCATGGCATAATACCAGGTCCAGCTGAAGGCATCATTTTCTTCTACTCTAAAATTGCTGTATTGCGGGTAGGATTTGTAAAACTTTTCCATAGTGGGACTTTTAGCCTCGTCCCATTTGTTGTGATAGCCCTCTCTCTGTTCCATTACTGCTTTAAGAGATGCATGAACGGGATAGAGTTTCTGTATCAGGATATTACTGCTCATCGGGATAATAAAATTGATTCCCACCCATACGATCAGAAGGATTAATGCATTCTGAGCTGATGATTTCCGGAAAGAAATAACCCATCTGCACAGGGCAAACCAGAACAGAATATACAACCAGCCGCTGATCATAAAAGCAATATAGTAAGAGTCTAAAGGTATTTTAATCCAAACCGAAGCGATGATAATTAATGCAAGATAAACAGCCGTCACAGCCAAAAGACGGATGAACATCTTTTGATCCAGAAGCTTTTGCAAATTACCACTCTGTACGGAAAGTAGTTTCCACGTTCCTCTTTCTTCTTCTTCAGAAATCAGATTATAACAGAATGCCACAATCACCAGTGGGAAAAGGAAAACAATAACAAAAGTAAAGTCAAAATTTCCTACCGCTGCATTGGCAGGATTATAAAAATCAGCATTGTAGCGTTGTTCCTCCAGATTTCGGATGGTTACCCCCTGGATAGAAGGATTCAGGTCACGCATTCCGATATTTAAAGCTGTCAATTTGGGTGTTTCATTCACCAGATTGAATTTAATATAATAAAGAACCAGTCCCAGATCATCTTTGTGAAATTTTGTATTCCTTTCTATACTTTCTTTTTGAAATGCTCCGCTTTTGGAGATGATATCTTCGTTTCTGTCTAAAAATTTTTTCCCTGTATAAATGGCCATCAGTCCGGCAATCAATAAAAACAGCAGTGCAATGATATAGGCTTTGTTACGGTAAAATTGGGTATATAAATAACGATTCATTTAGATTAATTTTAATTTTCTTCCACTTATTTCGATCGCAATAACGCAGATAGCCATCCATAAAACTAATGCTGCTGCGGGTATTGGCTGTTGTTTCATGCTGTCCAGAACAGAAGTATAGCGGTACTGGAAGTCCGGGAACTTTTCCCAGTTGTGTTTGTCGATGACAGCAGGCGGCCCGCCATTTTCCGGCTTGATATTACTGATCTTCTCAATCTGTAAATCATTTAAATGCTGAGCCATCTGATAACGATACTCTTCTGCCTGTTTCTGAAACTGGTTATAGGAAAAGAAATCTGTCCCTGTAGCAATCATGGAGAAGTTTTTGATCGCAATAGCGGGATTAATCAGTCCTGAAAAATCTGTCAGATTTTGCTGTTTGTTGTAAATGGTCTGCAATTCCTTTTGATGTCTGATATAAATCTGTGAACTTATTTTTTCTCCTTCCTTCATCACGAATCCACCGTAGTTGAAAGGAAGTTCATTGGTTGTTTTCACTTGATACTTTGCCAGTAAAGAATCTTTAATCTTTTTGAAATGCGGATCATCCGGATTATGGCTGTCTCCCGATTTTAAGATATCCTTTTCCAGAGTGGTTTCGAAAGCAATCCGGGAAGGTGCAGGATATAAATTCTGTGCTGCAAACTGAATTCCTTTAGGTAAAACAATAATAAAAAGAAGCCAGAAACCGATTAGGCTGATCAACGCTGATGAGGTACTTTTACTATTCGCAGAAACTACAATAGTCAACGTACAGATAAAAAAGTAATAGATCATATAAGCTGGCAGCAGAAATGATAATCGTAATACAATATCCGCTGTATTGGTAGTCTCAGACATGAATGCAGCCATGAAAACAACAGGAATAACGGGAATCAGAAAACATAAAGAAAACAGCCAGAGCCCAAGAATTTTACCCCAGATAATATCCCTGCCGGAAGTTCCCTGCACGCTGATGATCTTTAAAGTGGCATTTTCACGTTCCTGTACAATTAATCCAAATCCCAGAAAAAGAATAATCAGTGGTACAATACTCTGCAAAATAAATGCACTGCTAAATGCCCCAAATCGGACTAAAGTTCCGGAACTTCCTGCTTCCGAAAGGTTGGCGGTATTCTGTTTATGGGCTTCCAGAAATATGACATTTCCCAGATAATCATCCAGTCCGTTGTCAAAAATATTCAAAGGATGCCCGATTCTGAAAACCAGATAGCCATAGTGAGCCATACGGTGCGGATGCTTATCAGGTCTGTGTTCCCAGCTTTCCCGGACTTCTTTCCTGTATTCTTTTATTTTTGAAAAAGAGTCCGTGTATTTTGTATATCCTATACCAATACTCAGCATACAGAATAAGAGTACAGCAATAGTGGTGAGAAGATTTTGTTTTCCTTTAAACAAATCCTGCCAGGTTTTTCTCACCATCAGTTGTAAGTTTGAAATAGCCATAGTTTAAAATTTATAAGTAGCAGTTAGTAAATAATTTCTTGGAGTTCCCGGGAATAACCTTAGGTAGTTCTGAGCTCCGATCCAGTAGACTTTGTTCGTGATATTATTCAGATTAAAAGAGAGCTGGACTGTTTTTGCCGGAGTATAATATAAAGCAGCATCTATTGTAGTATAGGCGGGAAGCTCAAAACTCCTTGTGAACCAGGGAATTTTAGAACTCTGATAAAGCATTCCGGCACCAATTCCAAAGTCTTTCAGGAGTTCGATCGTTGAAAAATTGTAACGGGTCCAGATATTCACCGAATTTTTAGAAGTGTTTTCTTTCCTTTTTCCCACAAGATCACGGTTGGTATCATCCAGTATTTTAGCATCAATATAGCTGTAGCCTCCGTAAATATGCCATTGCGGAAGAATATGTCCGGAAAACTCAGCTTCAAATCCTCGGCTTCGGTCTGCACCACGCTGTACAAGTTCATCAGGTTCTGATGGATTATTGGCATTGATTAAAATATTTCTCTGGTTGATTTCATACACCGCAAGATTCAGAGAAATCCTGCCAAAAAGCTGTGCTTTGATTCCCAATTCTTTAAGATCTGAAGTTAAAGGTTTAAATCTGGCTGCAGATCCTGTAAGGCTGGAGGTGTTAGGCATCAACGTTACGGTGTTTGATTGAGGCTGATAGCCTGTTAAATAAGTTCCGTAGACATTGATATTATCTGTTACACTATAAGTAATCCCGAATCTGTAAAGAAGTTTGTCATTGTTAAAAGAGGTCTCATTCGTTTCTTTAAAATTGGTGATATCCTGAAACCATTCCTGGCGGATTCCCGATAATATTTTAAACTTTTTCCAGGTAAAAAGATGCTGGATATAAGCTGCATGGGTAGTGGTAAGAGCGGAAGGTAAAGGGGAGATTATATTAAGCGTATTAAAATCAGTACCCTGATAATTTGTAGCTCCCGGATTCAGATCAAATGGAGTGACATTAGGCTTAGGAATGATTGCTCCATTATAATTTACGGTTTGATACTCCGAAGATTTTGAAGGATTGTAAGAAGAAGCTACGGAACCGTTCTTCAACAGAAAACCTCTTGCAGCATTCTGTTGTCCGCCTTTGCGTTTTTCCCAGATCTGACTGTCATAGCCTATCAAAGCCTGATGCTGAACAGCCCCGGTTTTGAATTTAAAATTAAAATAAGCATTGATGTTATCTGTAGCCCAGTTTTGCTTTCTCTGTACAAACTGCATCATGGCAAGGCTGGAAACCGGTTTGTTATCTATATCAGGGACAAAAGAGTTGGTTGTTCTGTGCTCCTGCAGGTTTTCTCTCCAATATTGTTTCATATAGGAAGCATTAAAACTGATGGATTGGTTAAAATGATGGGCAACTGTTCCCATTATTATGAGTTCTCTGGTTTTAAAAAAATCGTCCGGAGCTCCCAGATTCAGGCTTCTTGGAGTACTGTATAAATCTGTTTTTCCGGCCACAGCTCCGAAAATCGGCTGTCCTCTGTCCAGATTTCCATAGAGATCATTGAAAATCATTTCCACATTCACGGATGTTTTTTCATTCGGAACAAAGGTGATAGAAGGTGAAATCAGAATACCACTGTTTTTAACATGATCCCTGAATGAATGAGCATTCTGATAGGCTCCGTTAAAGCGATATAATAAAGTTTTGCTCTTATTTAAAGGACCTGTAAGATCTGTAGTAACACGGTAAGTTTCAAAGCTTCCACCTGATAAACTGATTTCGTGGCGGGGATTTGACAATGGCTTTTTGGTAACCATATTGATGGTTCCTCCCGGATCTACACTGGACATGGTAATACTTGCCGGACCTTTGAAAACCTCTACACGTTCGATATTGGAAGTCATAGGCTGTAAAAAATAATATTGCCTTGTCCGCATTCCATTGATGATCTGGCCTTCTTCATTCTGGCTGATCCCACGGATGTTGTATTGGTTATAATAGCTGGAAGGAGAAACTCCGTTCACATTTTTCATGACATCTCCAAGCTGGAAAGCCTGACGGTCGGTGATCAGTTCCTTAGTAACGGTATTAAGTGTTAATGGCAGATCTTTGTTTTTCATCGCAATCTTGGTAGCGGCAAAAGAATAGTCGGAAGTGTAATCTTTAGACTTTCTCCCGATAACCTCAACGGTTTGAACCACTGTAGATAACGAATCTTCAGAACGGGATTGAGCATGCAGAAATGATGATGCTGTGATGAAACTTATACTGAAAAGTTTCACAGGATTTGGGGAAATACAATGAATTATTTCCGAATAATTAAAATTACTGGTAATCATGAACAGGGAAGTAGGGGCAGTGAATTTGCCCATTAATAAAAGGATATCCTTACTGGTGTGAAGACACAGGTATCCACGGAATTACAGTACAGACTATAAAATCTATAAACGAAATATTAGGGCAGCATAGATTACGCTACCGCAGAAATTACGGCTGGGGGAGCTCTGGAGCTGAAAAAATCCAGAAGACAACGATACGAAATGGCTTTCGGCTGTGGCATTTCACTATCATTGGTCGTGTCAATGGCAAAGTCCAGATTCAAAGGTTCAGGGAGAAGAACATTGCTCATATGTAGATGAAGCGCACACTGACATTCGTCGTCCTGAGAAAAAGTAGGAATTTTTTCTTCTTTTGAACCTTTTTTATAGATCACTTTACTTTTGGCGTGCTTTGCATGATCAAGACATGTCGTTACCCCGCTGACATTCGAAACAAATATCAGAAGTAAAGAAAAAACAAAAAAGACTCTGAGAAATTTTTGCATAATAGAAAAGCAAATGTACAATTTAATTTGATAAAAATTGAATGATGAATAAAAAGTCCCGGATATTTTTTGTTTTGACTTGAAATGAACATGATTTAAATTACTTTTATAAATAGTGTTCATTTAATCTTTAAAATTTGAATTAACTTCAGTAGAATATTAGCAAATTATTTATATTTTTGATCGATTAACTAATTGATTAAATTTATGTTGATATCAAAATCTGCCTTTTGGGGCTTAAATTGTGCAATCGGTTGCATGGCTTCCGGATTTTTATCTGCTCAAAGTATTGTTCAGGTGACAAATTCTTTGGCTTTTGAAAGGAATGAGGTGGTGACGGTTCCCGTTGTTTTGCTAAATTCCTTTTTAAGTAAGCATATTGAAAAAGACCTAAGAATAAAAGATGCAAAAGGAAGGTTAATTCCTGTTCAGTGGATTGACTATGATGGGGATGGAAAGAGTGAAGAGTTGCTTTTTCGGGTTAATATTGATGCGGGGAAAACAAATATTTACACTATTGCAGCCGACGGAAAGGTTCAGATTCCGGAAAGCAGAATTTCTACTTATTCGAGGCTTGTTCCTGAAAGAGTAGACGATTATGCCTGGGAAAACGACAAGATTGCCTTCAGAGTGTACGGTCCGAAAGGCCAGCAGGAAGCTTTACAGGGAATAAAAAGCAGCACTCTTTCAAGCGGTGTAGACATCTGGCTGAAAAGAACAGATATGTCTGTTATCAACAAATGGTACAAGGGTTATCTCACAGATCCGATGTATTATCATAAAGATACAAGAGGTGAGGGCTACGATCCGTATCATGTAGGAAACAGCCGTGGAACAGGCGGAATCGGAATATGGGAAAATGAAAAACTTCAGACCTCCCAAAACTTTATATCATCCAAAACAATTGCCGAAGGTCCTTTGAGAACTGTTTTTGAACTTACTTATCAGCCATGGAGCGAATATGGAGTGAAAGAAATCAAAAGAATCTCTTTAGATCTGGGTTCTAACTTCTCAAAATTTGAATCCACTTTTGAAACAGAAAAACCTGTTCCGAATTACACCATCGGGATTACCCTTCACAAAAATGAAGGAAAAACTCAACTGAATGATAAAAATGGATACTATCTTCACTGGGAAAAGATTGATGACGCATTTGTAGGAGAAGGAATTGTGGTAGATCCTAAAATTGTTGAAAAATCATTTGCTTTTACCTCTGATGTTCCTGATGAAAGCAATTTGTATGTGGTGACCAAACCTTCAAAAGTGTTAACGTATTACGCTGGGTTTGCATGGCAGAAAAGCGGACAGGTTCAGACAAAGGAGGATTGGGAGAATTTGCTTCAGAAACAGTCGGAAATCATTGCAAAACCCCTGGTGGTGAAAGTTATTAGGTGAGAGGGTTTGAGGGTTATAGGGTGGGAATGTTTGAGGGTGAAATGCCCGGTTTAATTTTAAATAATAAAAAATGAATCTAAAAATATACACATTGGCATTAGGAATATGCACGGTTAATTGTTCTGCTCAGGTGAAAGATACATTGGCGGAAAAAATGCTGATCTATCAGCTTCCCAATGGAGGTTGGGGAAAACAGCTTCAGGATAAATCGGTGGTTAATTATAATCTGCCGATTGATAAAGCTCTTTTAAAAAAGATAAAATCAACAGGTGATGATCACGCTACGATTGATAACAATGCGACTTCAAGGGAAATCAATGCGTTGATTAAAGCATATTCAACAACTAAAAATCCGGATTATTTAAAAGCAGCGGAAAAAGGAATCAGTTACCTCATTCTTATGCAGTATGATAATGGAGGTTTCCCTCAGTATTACCCTAATTCAGGGCTCTACAGAAAGCAGGTGACCTATAATGATAATGCGATGATCAACGCTTTGACGGTTCTTTATAACGCAGCGGAGGGAAAGAATAATTTTGATGTGGTTTCCTCGTTATTAAAAGAAAAATCAAAAATTGCCGTACAAAAAGGAATTGGATGTATTTTAAAAACGCAGGTTCTGCAGAAAGGAATTCCTTCCATTTGGGCAGATCAGTATCATGAGATTACACTGCAGCCGGATAAGGCAAGGGCTTTCGAACCCATTTCATTAGCCACTGGAGAATCCGTAGGAATTATAAGGGTTTTAATGTTGCAACCGGTGACTCCTGAGATTGAAAAATCAATCAAAGCTGCGATACAATGGTTCAAAGAGAATAAAATAGAAGGGTATAGCTACAATGTGACCAAACAGAATGGAAAAGCGGTAAGAGTATTGGCTGAAGATAAAAACTCTGTGATCTGGGCAAGGTTTTATGATATTCATACCAATAAACCTTTGTTTGGAGACCGTGACGGAAGTGTAAAATACAATTATAATGAAGTTTCGGAGGAAAGACGAAACGGTTACAGTTGGTTTGGTGATTTTGCGGAAAAGCTTTTAACCAAGGAATACCCGAAATGGCTTGAGAAAAATAAATTAAGTGAATAATTGATCTTTAACGGGAGCGGGTTTCGGCCCGCTTATTTTTTATAAAAAAAAGAGCATCTCATTTCTGAGACGCCCTCTTCCTTTTATGATTAATAATACTGAAGTCTTGTGTTAAAACTGATCACAAACATTGCCTCCTAAAGTAGCTCCCGCATTAGCCGTTACATCTGCCTTTACATCTGCTACATTAAGTTTTGTGATACTGTATGGCGGAGTGAATGCTGTTCCGCTTCCTGCTGTATTTCCGGTAACATTGATAAAACTGCTTCCGGATTGGGTTACCGCTGTAAATCCACTCATCAGATTGATGGGCTCTTTTACATTTTCAAAAACATTTCTTTCTACCAGAATATTAGCCTGAACTCCTGCTGCAATACATTTGTTGCTTACAGAACTGTTTAAATAGATGTTCAGGATATGAATTTTACCAAATCTTACTCTTGGCATAAGCTCTCTGAATACAGCTGCC
>CBFQYI010000008.1:0-25473 GCA_965720825.1 uncultured Chryseobacterium sp.
CTTTTTCAGCATTTACAATTTTCATAATCCGTTGTCGCACTTCATTCAATATAAAGGTTCTTTTAGGTTTATTGATATCTTTTTCTCGCTTAGAGGGAAGATGGGCGATAAAGACATTAATAATTTCCCCTTTATATTTAATTTTCGAAAAAAGTACGTCTCTGGTTGTGTCGTAATTTTCTGTGTTTTTATTTATTATTTCAAAAAAGAAAGTAATGGTTTCAGAATCGAGTACCTCTACTTTATTTTTATCATATAACATGGCTACATCCACTTTTCTTTCATCCATAGAATTGTAATGTACAATTCCATATTCAGAATTAAAGGGTTCCATCTCTACAAGATCTTCTAAAACTTTCCTTCCGGAAACTTCAGATAATCCTATTAAAAATGGTAGTACATCATTTTCCTCCTTCATCAGCTGAAATACGTGCGAGATTTTGAAAAGCTTATTTCTATATCTCTTTTCATCCCAATTCCTTAATCCTGACCGGGTAGGATCTAATTTGTGGACAGGTTTCGGATCGGGTAAAAATAAATTTTCAACATTATAAAAAGAGAACAGCTCCATCTACACTAATTTCTATACTTTTAATTTAATATGTTCTTTTTACTTTAAGGTGTAAATTTATTATTTTTTTTCAAATTTTTGTGATTTACTCTCAAAACAGTAAATCAATTTCCAATAAAAAACAATTCAAATATAGTAAAAAATACTAACGAAATAAATCATTATAAATTAATTTTTCAATTATTCGACAGTTTCAATATATTAATCAAAATTGAGACAATATAAAAAAACCGGAAAAATCGAAATAAACCTTAGATTTAAAAACGTTACTGTTAATATTTTTCGCGCTTTTTTTAAATTACAACAAATATTATTCCATTTGTCTATAACAAATGGAATTAAAATACCTAAGCAAAATTAGATAAGTTCCGACAACTTTTCGTTTACAGTAAATCGGGACGTTTTTCCTTTGTGATTCTTACTGCTTCATCATGACGCCATTCTTCAATTTTCCCGAAGTTCCCACTCAACAGGATTTTAGGAACATCCAGACCTTTATAGCTTTCCGGTCTTGTATAGATGGGAGGTGAAAGAAGATCATCCTGAAAACTGTCTGTTAAAGCACTTTGTTCATCATTCAAAACACCAGGAAGCAATCTGATAATTGAGTCTGCCAAAACACAGGCAGCCAGTTCTCCTCCTGTAAGAACGTAATCTCCAATTGAAATTTCTTTGGTAATATGAAGATCTCTTACCCTTTGGTCTATTCCTTTATAATGTCCACAAAGAAAAATTAAATTTTCCCTGATAGAAAGTGAATTGGCAATTTTTTGGTTCAAAGTAACCCCATCCGGAGTCAGATAGATCACTTCATCGTAGTTTCTTTGAGATTTAAGTTCTGAAATACATTTATCCAGCGGTTCTACCATCATTACCATTCCTGCTCCTCCTCCGTAAGGCTCATCATCAATTTGTCTGTGCTTATTGATTGCCCAGTCTCTCAAATGGTGAAAATGTACTTCTACCAGTCCTTTATCCATTGCTCTTTTCAAAATAGAAGTTTGGAACGGACTTTCCATCAATTCCGGAAGTACGCTTATTATGTCAATTCTCATTGTAATGTTCCGTTTTTCTTAGTAGGTATAATAATTAATCTTAAAGAAGAATCTTTGTTGATATAGCTCCACATCCAGTTGAAGAATATGGCCAGTTTATTTCGAACGCTCAAAATTAGCATTAAATGGAGAAACATCCAGAAATACCATGCCAGAAATCCCTGAAATTTTATAAACGGGAGATCTACAACCGCTCTGTGCTTCCCAATAGTTGCTAATGAGCCTTTATCATCATACTCGTATTCTTTCCATTCTTCCTGACTTTTCTTTAAAAGATTTTTACCTAAATTTTTTGCCTGATTAATGGCTACGTTGGCTACCTGAGGGTGTCCCTGTGGATATTTTGGTGTTTCCATATAGGCAATATCTCCAATAGCATAAATATTATCGTAACCCTGTATTTTATTATATCGATCTACAATATATCTGTTTCTTACTAATTTTTCTTCCGGAAAACCTCCTACTACATTTCCCGTAACTCCGGCTGCCCAGATCACGTTGTTGGATGGAATTTCTTTTCCGCTTTTCAAATGAACTTTATCTCCGTCATAATCCGTCACCACTTCTCCACTCAAAAATGTGACTCCTAAATCTTTAAGATATTTTTCAGATTTTTCCTGAGCTTCGCTGCTCATTACAGCCAATGGCTTCTCGGTAGAACTTACCAGAATAATCTTCAGATGATCAAAATTCATGTAAGGATAATCTCTCGGAAGGATGTCTTTTTTCATTTCAGCAAAAGCTCCGGCTAGTTCTACTCCGGTAGGACCGCTTCCTACGATTACAATATTCCAGTTTCCGTCATCGCTTCGGCTCTTTTCAATAATCAGTTTTTCAAAGGTCATCAAAACATGATTTCTGATACTGATGGCTTCCTGGGTATTTTTCATCCCGAAAGCTTTTCCTTCCAGATCTTTATTCCCGAAAAAATTAGTTTTACAGCCCGTCGCAATGATGAGTTTATCATAAGTAAATTCTGCTTCGTCTGTAATGACTTTATGATTGGCAGGATCTATTTCTTTGACTTCCGTCATACGGAACTGTGTGTTTCTGGACTGCTGAAAAATCTTTCTGAAGGGAAAAGAAATGTTGGAAGGTTCTATCCTCCCTGAGGCTACCTGATAAAAAAGCGGCTGAAACATATGGTGGTTCATCCGGTCGAGAACAATAACCTTTTTGTTCTTGTTATTCAATGTTTTTGCAAGCTGCAGCCCCGCAAATCCTCCTCCAATAATGATGATTTTTTCGCGTGTTTCCATAATACACAAATTTACTGATTTTATTTTAGCATTTAGCAGTGAAAAAAGTTAGTTTTGCAAAACTTTATGACACCTAAAAAGTACACCAAAAAAACTGCCAAACAAGTCCATCAATCGAGACGGAAGAAGTATTTTTTCCGAAGATGGGTAATATTGGCTATTTTAATGATCGCATTAGTAGGGACAGGACTTTATTTAAGACAGTCTATCAGTTATTATTATGCATTGTACTTTAATAAATTTAAACATAAAAAGCTTCATAACAGTGAAAAGGAAGCTGCAAGAATTCAAAGGATATTAGCCAACAACCTTGATAAAACCTATGGTTTTGATGTTTCTCATTATCAGAACCGGGAAGATATCAAATGGGACAGTCTCAGCATCGGAAATAAAACGATTCCGTTAGAATTTGTTGTCATGCGTGCAACGATGGGAAACCGAAGTGCCGATAAACATTTTGACGAATTCTGGGAAAGCGCTAAAAAGCATGACCTTATCCGTGGGGCCTACCATTTTTACAGAGCTGATGAAGATCCTGTGATCCAGGCCAATAATTTTTTAGAAAATGTAAAACTTGAAAGCGGAGATCTTCCTCCTATTCTTGATATTGAAAAAATTCCGAAGCGTAAAACCAACAAAAAACTGATTAAAGATCTGAAAGTATGGTGTAAAATTGTAGAAGATGCCTATGGTGAAAAACCGATTATCTACACCTACTACCACTATTATAAAGATTTTCTGAAAGGTGAGTTTGAAGGTTATCCTTTATGGCTTGCCAATTACAATGATGTTCCGTCTCCTTCACCTGATGAAGAGTGGGATTTCTGGCAGTTTACAGAAAACGGAATAGTTCATGGCATCAATGCTAAAGTGGATCTTGATATTTACAATGGTAATTCATGGTCGTTAAAAAGATTGACACTGGATTAAAAGAAAAGAGTATGAAGGCATGAAAATGGGAGTTGATAAAATTTCAATGAGTCAACTTTAAGAATTAGCTGACTGATATCACTTCCATCCTCCATCTCCCATCTCACTGCTTCCAGCCTTTTACTTTTATCTAATTATTTTTCCCTAAAAAATTCAGAATATCCGTATTGAGTTGATCTGCATTTTCAAAAGGAATCATATGGGTGGCATTGCCGTAGATTTTAAGTTCGGCATTGGGTATTTCTTTAGCAATAAGTTCGGTATGATCGCGTTTGATCACATCTTTATCACCGGCAATAACCAATACTCTACTTCCAATTTTATTTAAATCTTTCTTCGCGATGCGCGGCTGTGTCAGCATAATTTTCAAAAGCCTTTGTTCATTAAACTTTTCAGGGTTTTTCAGCTCCTTCATCACCAGCATTTTATTTTCAAAATGATCAGTAAGCCTGTCATCTACTCCATCAGGAAATGCATTGGCTCCAATTGTAATGAGATTATTCAGTTTTTCAGGATATTTCAAGGCAAACTCCAGTCCGGTATTTCCGCCATCACTCCATCCTGCGATATTAACTTTATTGAGTTTTAATTGATCTGCGACTGCTTTTACATCATCAGCAAACATTTTGTAGGTAAAATCCTTTTTAGAAGAATCTATGCTTTTCCCTTGTCCTCTTGTATCTATAGCAATCACTTTATACTGCTTTGATAAAACAGGAATCTGCTGATAAAAATCTTTAATACTTCCGGAATTGCCATGAAGCAGAATCAATGGTTCTCCTTCACCATACACCTCATAATAAAGGTTGGTGTCCTGAAGTTTCAGATAGTTTCCCACGGCTTTATTTTGACCATACACTGTTTGCTCCGATTCCTGGATATATTTTGATACATCAGGCATCAGTGCTTCTGCGCTATCATCTGCAAAACCGTTTTCATCATCCGTATTTTTATCTCCGTTTTTATCCATTTTCACATCGATATTAATGGCAGGTGCCGCAAGAGTCACTTTTGTCCAGTCTCCATAAAATTTCCTTATAAATCCCGTTTTGAACAATGCTGCACTTATATTGACTCTCCCTTCAAATTCTTTTAAAAACTGAATTCCTATAAAAAACTTTCCATGAACCCAGATATTATGGTCATTAACATCCAATGTATAAGTTCCGTCTTTAATCATATCGCTGGTAAGTTCAACAGTAATTTCCTCATCAAGAATATTTTCATCCGGAAAACCATCTTTTTCACTATAAATACTATATCTCATGATAACAGGTTTATCAGAAGTATAGCTGGCAATATTCAGGTTAATATTCTTAATCTTTGATTTCTTTTTAGCATTAAAAGCCAATGCGGTTTCACCAAGAAAATCTTCTTTTCTGAATTGGGGATTTACAGAGTACATAACACTTTTTGTCTTTGTATTGACTCCCCAGTTTTTATCAACAAGTTTCTTAGGCTTAATAGTGATCTCTTTAATATTCTTAGTTTTCTCTGTTAAAAATATTTTTTGCTGATCATATTTTTTAAAATTCTGTATTGTTTCCTGGTAAGGGTCAAATCCCGGTACTTCTATTTTTATTTTCTGCTGGGGATCTGTATTGGAAAGATCAATTGAAAAATTTCCTTTTTCATCAGAGATTGTTCCGATTGATTTTTTTTCAATTCCAATTTTTACATAAGGAATTGGATGGTTCTCATTTTTTGAAATAATGGTTCCGGAAATAATCTGGCCATGGAAGGCCGAAGCAGCCAAAAGGAAGAATAAAGTATGATATATTTTCATGTTAAAAGTTTGACGCAAACTTATTTATTTTCAACAGTCCGTTATCACAATACTTTATTAAATTTATTCTTCCTTTAGTTAAAGTTGTTTTAAATATTTCCTAATTATAAATATTTCCTACTTAAAGGATACTCATAATTTCTTCCCAGGAATGAACTCTTTCGTAAGTTTCATTTTCTATCAGTTCATTATGAGGTTGGGTAAATATCAGTCTCTGCCCTGAAAAATGATCTAAATTTTTAGGATAATCATCTATCATGATATCTCCGGACACTACTTTTTTACTTCCACAAAGAACAATCTGCTCCCAGGTAATGAATGGGAAATGCTCTGCCAGCCAATCATATTTTTCTCTTAAGCTGTTCGGAAACTCCATTCCGGCAGATACAATATAGAGTTCATATTTATTATTCAGATATTCCATTGCCTCACGGCTTCCTTTCATGACAGGTAAGGTTCTGAAAAACCCTACTTCGTTCACGTGCTTTTTTCCATTGGGAAAAGACTCTATTTCAGGCTTACCAGCCAAATCACTGATTTCAATTTCTCTTCCTGTATCTCTTTTTTCAAATTGTACCAGCTGATGATATACATCCGCCATTACCCCGTCCATGTCGACAATAACTTTTTTCATTGTTTCAATCAGATTTTTGTATTATTTATTACTATTTTAAAATGTGTATTTCATTGTGGTTGATCAAATTTACTGATTAGTTTTTTCAGGTAAGGGACACAGTCTATTAAAAAATCATAAATATTCATTTTTATAAGAGGCGTTCCGGAAAGTTTTATGGCTACATTTTCGTATTTTTGCGACTTAGTTAAAAAATAAAACCAAACTATTAATTCCCAATGAATTACGTTTCTGCAGAAAATCTTACCAAATCTTACGGCATCAAAGTTTTGTTTAAAAATATTGCTTTCCACATCAATGAAGGAGATAAAATAGCGATTGTTGCCAAAAACGGAAGTGGAAAATCTACCCTTCTGAAAATATTAATGGGTAAAGAAATTGCAGACAGCGGAACTGTGGTCATCAATAAAGATATCCAGGTGGTATTATTTGACCAGGAAATTGATTATGATCCTAAGCTCAGCATTGAGGAATTCATGATGACTCTTGATTCCGAGCCTATCCTTGCCCTTAAAAACTATCACAAATCGCTCCATTCTACAGATAATGATTTTATAGAGAAAGCATTGGCTGATATGGAAGTTCATAAAGCCTGGGATCTGGAGAATGAAATGAAACAGATTCTTTCCCAGCTTAAAATCACTGATCTGGATGCTAAAATGGGCACTCTTTCCGGAGGGCAGATCAAACGTGTAGCGTTGGCTAAACTTTTAACGGAAACAAGAGCCGAGCACAGACATACCCTTCTGATCATGGACGAGCCTACCAACCACCTGGATGTGGATATGGTAGAATGGCTTGAAAACTATCTGAACAAGGCAAAAATCACTTTATTGCTTGTCACCCACGACCGATATTTCCTTGACAGTGTTTGTGACATTATCTGGGAAATGGAGGATCAGAACCTGTATGTTCACAACGGTTCTTATGCTACTTACCTTGAGAACAAGATGATTCGTGAGGAAAATCTTAATGCAACAATTGACAAGGCCAATAACCTTTACAGAAAGGAACTGGAATGGATGCGTAGACAGCCGAAAGCCAGAACCACAAAATCAAAAAGCAGAATTGATGCTTTCTACGAGACTGAAAAGGTTGCCAAGACCGATACCAGAAAAGACGGACTGGAACTGGATTTTGAGATGAAACGTTTGGGAAATAAAATTCTTGAACTTAAACATATTGATAAAAGTTTTGGACCTAAAGTTTTATTGAAAGATTTCAGCTACCAGTTTCAACGTGGAGAAAAAGTGGGAATCATTGGAAAAAATGGGGCAGGAAAATCTACCTTGCTTAATATTATTCAAGGTTTTGAAAAAGCCGATAAGGGAGAAATTGAAACTGGAGAAACTATTTCTTTCGGTTATTTCTCACAAAAAGGTCTTACTTATAAAGAAGATGAACGTGTGATTGATTTCATCAAAGAAATTGCAGAATTTTATCCTTTAGCCAATGGCAAAAGTTTATCAGCATCACAGTTCTTAAGATTATTTTTATTTGACGATCAGACACAATATTCTCCTATTTCTAAACTTTCGGGTGGTGAAAAAAGAAGACTTCACCTGATGTATATCTTGTATCAGAACCCTAACTTCCTGATTTTTGATGAACCTACAAATGACCTGGATCTTCCTACATTAACAGTTCTTGAAAATTTCCTTCAGCAATTTCAGGGATCTTTAATTATCGTTTCCCACGACAGGTATTTCATGGACAGAATTGTAGACCATGTTCTGGCTTTCGAAGGAAACGGAAAAATCAGAGATTTCGTAGGAAATTTCTCAGAATACAGAGAAGCAAGAAGCCGTGAGGAAGCTTTAGAAAAAAATGCAGTGGTAAAACCTGAACCGGTTAAAGAAACGGCTGCCATTGTAGAAAATACCACATCTTCCAGTGCTAAACGAAAATTAACTTTCAAAGAACAAAGAGAACTGGAAACCATTGAAAAAGAAATGCCTGAACTGGAAGAACAGCGCACTAAAATTCTGGATAAGCTCAACAACGAAGCTGATTACGAAAAAATAGCCACGCTTTCTTCAGAGCTGGAAAGCGTTTCAGAAAAACTAGAAAACCATGAAATGAGATGGCTGGAACTTCAGGAAATTCTTTAATAATGATGAATTAAAAATAATGAATTATGAATGAATTCAAAGAGTTTGAGAGTTTGAGGGTTTGAGAGTAAACGAGTTGAAGACTTCTAATCACAACCGTTATCAACCTTGAACTTTAAACCTTAAACTTTTAATCTTGAATTCATTCATTATTCATAACTCATCATTTATAATTGAATGATTCCTCCTTTTTTTGCACTTTCCAGCGAAGCATCTATGATTTTCATATTCTGAATAATTTCTTTTCCGGGAGATGGCAAAGCATATCCAAAAACGATGTGTTCATAAATCTGCTGGTAATAATTCATGTAGTTTCCGGCTTCACTGGAGGTAAGAATTCTTTCTGTTTCGGAATTATCATTCAGGAAGTTTAAAATTCCGTCTTGTTCTTTTAAAGGCTGTGTCCATTCTTTACCATATTCAGGAATAGCACCTGCTACCAGTTCATTTTCCTGATTATCGGTTCTTTCCTGCAAGAAAGTTCCTCTGTCTCCATGAATTGTGTAAGCATAGTGACCTTCTTTACTGAAAACAGACGATTTCAGTCTTACTCTCAGATTATCTTTATAGAATAAGAGAATTTCAAAATAATCATTAGCAAACTCAGTTCCTTTCATAGAAAAAACATCTGCAAACAGTTTTTCAGGATATCCGAAATACTGTACAGCCTGATCTACAAGATGTGCTCCCAGATCGTGAAGTGATCCTGCCCCCACCTGATCAGGACTTTCTTTATGCTGCTTTCCGCTAGCGGTTGTACGGAATCTGTCAAAGCGGATTTCAGCTTCTTTAATATTCCCTATTTTCTTATCATTCAGAATCTTTTGAACCTGCAGAAAGTCGCGGTCGAATCTTCTGTTTTGGTATACACTTAAAAACAATCCTTTTTCTTCTGCCAATTGTACCAGTTCTTCTGCTTCAGAAACATTTACGGTGAAAGGTTTTTCCACAATAATATTTTTTCCTGCTTCCAGTGCTTTTTTAGCATACTCATAATGAGTCTGAACCGGAGTATTGATAATCACCAATTCTATATCTGCTTGCTGAAGCATTTCTTCAACGGAACGGTAAATAGTTGCTTCGGGGTACTTCTCCTTCGATTCTTCCTTACTTCTTTCCACCACAGCAGACATAAAAAATCCCGGATGTTCCTTTAAAAAGGGAGCATGGAATACTTTTCCACTCATTCCAAAGGCACAAAGCCCTGCTTTTACCAATTGCATATTATAATTTTTAACAAATATATTCATAAAAATTTCTCTATCCCTTAGCCTAAAAGAGCTATAGAAATAATCCATCTCATTAACTCATTAAATATGATTTAAATCATAAAATTATTTTTATCTATTCTAAACAAATACTTACATTTGCGCCTTATTTAAAACTGTTCTACATAAAAATAAAATGAAAAGACAATTACTTTCTTTAGGTCTTCTATTCATCGCTGTTTCAGCAAGTTCACAGATGAAAAATGCGGAAGCAGACACCATCAGAACTCAGACCATTGAGGATATCAATCTTCACAAAACGGGAAATCCTAACCAGGCAAGACCATTATCGACAAAGTCAAATCTGACGGTAATGGAAAACCCACAACCTATTGCTATTGTTACTCACGAAATCATTGAACAGCAACAGGCAAAACAATTGAGTGATGTTATTAAAAATGTAAATGGTATTTATTTAACATCTGCAAGAGGAGGATCGCAGGATAGTTTTGGAGGAAGAGGTTTTATATTTGGAAATGACAATATCTTCAAAAACGGAGCAAAAGTAAACAGTGGTGTTTTTCCTGAAGTAAGTGGACTGGAAAGAGTGGAAGTTTTAAAAGGAGCAAATGCCATGTTATATGGGAATGTTGGACCTGGTGGAATTGTAAACCTTATTACAAAGAAGCCAAAATTTGAATTTGGTGGATCAGTTGGATTAAGTGGTGGTAGCTGGAATTCTTACAAACCTATGTTCGATATCTATGGACCTTTAAGCAAAAAAGTAGCATTCAGAGTTAATGGGACTTATGAATATGCTGAAAGTTTCAGAGATATGGTAGAGTCTAAAAAGCACTATTTCAACCCATCTTTTGTTTTCAACTTGAGTGAAAATACACAGTTAATTGTAGAAGCTGACTACTTATATCATAATTTCACTCCTGATTTTGGAATTGGAAGTGTTACTGATAAAACTACTGGTGTATCAAGATTGGCTACTGAAGTTGATCGTAGAAGCTTTTTGGGAACCAACTGGCAGTATCAAACCAATCAACAAGCTACTACTGATGTTGTTTTGAACCATCAATTGAACAGTAAGTGGAGTTTAAACGCAGTGGCTTCTTATCAGAACTATACAAAAGATTATTTTTCAACGGAAAGAATTCAATGGCAGTATGAATCTGCAAAAGGAAATTTTAACCCATCATGGAACAGGACTTTAGGAAGAAATTATACAGAACAGAACTATACTTCATTGCAAGTTAACCTAAACGGTGAATTCAAAACCGGAAATATTATTCATAAAGTACTATTCGGAGCTGATGGAGATTATGGTTTGGCAGATACGTATGCTTATAATTTCACAAATCCTGCTAATGTTAACTATGGAACTTTATATTTAAATAATCCTTCTACTTGGTCAAATGATGGTGCGATGCCAGACACTTACAGAGCATCAAGAAACAGAATAGCTACAAAAAGATTTGGTCTTTATGCACAGGATTTAATCAGCGTTACTAAAGAATTCAAAGTGTTGGCGGGTGTAAGATGGTCTTATTTAAAAAATGAAGATACAGAAGTAAAAGATTTCTTAAAAGGAACAGAAACACCTACAGTAAACAGTGGTTCACAAGCGCATGCTGTATCACCAAAAGTAGGATTAATCTATAATCCAAATGATAATTTATCAGTTTTTGCAACGTATACCAATTCATTCTCACCAAATTCAGGGTTTGATCAAAACAATCAATCTTTAAAAGCATCAACAATTGATCAGTATGAGGTCGGAGTTAAGAAGAATCTTTGGAACAATGCTATAGCTGTTAACTTAACTGCTTATCAAATAAATAATAGAGACGCTTATACATCTCCAAACCTTGCAGATAATAAACTTGCTTTATATAAAGTTTATGCCGGTAGCATAAGAAGTAGAGGTGTTGAATTGGATATCACAGGAAATCCTACGAAATATCTATCCTTAATAGGTGGTATTTCTTATAACAATACTGTATATACAAAAACTCCAAACGACGGATTTGTTGAAGATCAAAAATTGGTAAGAACTCCTGCTCTTACAGCAAATGCTTCCGTATTCTATACCTTTACAGATTTTGCAAAAGGTCTGAAAGTAGGAGCTACAGCATTCTATACAGGAAAAAGACAAGCCGGATGGAATGACGTAAAAGGACAAACTCAGCAGACTAGAATGATTGATATCAATGGGTTTACAACTGTTGATATAAGCGTAGGTTACGGTTGGAAAAAATTCTCAATCCAAGGAAAAGTGGGCAACCTGTTTGATGTTGTAAACTATAATGTTCATGAGAATTATTCAGTGAATCCTATTACGCCTAGAAATTACTATTTCACATTGACATACAGACTTTAGAATTCTTTATATAATAATTCTTTCACCAAAAGTGGAGATTGCATTTTTGCAGTTTCCACTTTTGAAATTTTTAACAAAAACAAACAAAAAGATATGGATAAGATTAAAGACACAAGAAGCTTCATGAGAATTACACACCGTTATCTGGGATATTTCCTTGCCGGAATTATGGCTGTATATTCGTTAAGTGGAATTCTTCTGGTGTACAGAGACACTGATTTTCTGAAAAGTGAAAAGAAATATGAAAAAAACATTGCAGCCAATCTTTCAGAGAAAGAACTGAAAAAAGAACTGAAGATGAAAGGCCTGGAAGTGGAAAAAACAGAAGGAAGCGTTCTTTATTTTAAACAAGGAACTTATGATAGCGCAACCGGAAAAGCCAAATACACTAAAAAGGAACTTCCTTTCGTATTGGATAAAATGGTTTCTCTTCACAAATCACAATCTAAAGATACTATATCTCCTCTAAGCGTATTCTTTGGAGTTTCTCTTTTCTTTTTTGTAATATCAAGTTTCTGGATGTTTAATCCTAAGACAAAAGCATTCAAACGTGGGATCAAGTTTACGATTGCAGGATTGATCATTTCCATCATTCTTTTGTTTATTTAATATAATAGACTGTCAATTTGAAAAAAAAAAGAAATTTGAAACATTAATAATATTACATCTGTTTTTATCATTTTCATTTCAAAACGCTTGTTTCATTTTCTTTATCATTACGATATCCTCAGTTAATCTGTTAAAAAAGTAAATTATATCTTACTGGTAATCTTAACGTTTATTTAGATAAATTACGTAAAATTAAGAGTCTGGCACATTTATTGTTTTTTCTATAATTCGTGAATAATAAACATTTAATTATTAAAATAATAAATTATGAAAAAACTTATTTTAACAGGAATATTAGCCGTAGCAGGCTTAACAGCAACTGCCAACGCTCAGATTCAGAAAGGTAATTGGATGGTAGGGGGTAACCTTGTAGGGGCAAATTTTGGTTTAAATGAAGGAGCAGGATACAACTTTGCAATTCAACCAAAAGGAGCCTATTTCATTGAAGATAATATCGCAGTTGGGGGATATGTAGATTTAGGTTTCAAAGGAGCTAAAGATGCACCTACTACTTTTACTTATAACGTAGGAGCATTAGGACGTTATTATCTTAATCCGGGAGAGCAAGGAGTAAACAACTTACTACACCACGGAAGATGGTTCTTCGAAGGTAACGTAGGTGTTGGAGGAATGTCAATCTCTAAAGGAGGTTCTTCTTCTAACGGTCTTAACTTCGGATTCGGACCTGGATACTCTTACTTCATCACTCCAAACATTGGATTGGAAGGTTTAGTGAAATATGATGCAAACGCTGGTTTTGGAAGCGGTGGATATACTAACAAAATTACTTTTGGTTTAGGATTCCAGATTTATCTTCCGACGTCTAAAGCGAAACAAATCATCAACGACGTTAAGTAATCACTGAAATACTTATAAAAAAATGAAAGCGCCCCGGAAATTTTTTTCCGGGGCGCTTTTCGTACAAATTAAAACTAAACTATAAAAAATCAAATAAATCATGTATTGGGTTGAGGTGTGTACCTTAAATATGGTTTTATTTCCGTAACGCCTTTTGGGAATATCTTTAGTGCATCTTCTGTAGAAATGGTTGGAGGTACAATAACATCTTCCCCAGTTTCCCAATTTACAGGTGTTGCTACCCGATAATTATCCACCAACTGTAAAGAATCCAGCACTCTAAGGATCTCGTTAAAATTCCTTCCCGTAGAGGCCGGATAGGTAATAATCAGTCTTACTTTTTTGGAAGGATCAATAATCAGAAGAGAACGTACTGTAGCAGTAGCTGAAGCATTGGGATGAATAAAATCATACAGCTCAGAAACTTTTCTGTCTTTATCAGCAATAATGGGAAACTTCACAGTGGTATTCTGAGTTTCATTAATATCTTTCACCCAGTTTTGATGATCTTCCACGCCATCTACACTCAGAGCAATCACTTTGGTATCTCTGGCATCAAACTCAGACTGCAGTTTTGCGGTATACCCCAATTCTGTAGTGCATACCGGCGTATAATCTGCAGGATGCGAAAACAAAATTCCCCAGGAATCTCCCAGATAATTATAAAAATTAATATCACCTACCGATGACTCTGCCTGAAAGTTGGGCGCTGTATCTCCTAGTTTGATTGACATAATGTTCCTTCTTTATAGTCTACAAATTTAGTAGACTTTTTGGAACTGGCAAATTTTTTGATGAAAATTTATATATTTAACTAAAATTTTATCCATGGAGAAAACCGGATTAAGGTATGTAGATGTTGTTTATAAAGTATTGGAAAGTTGGTATGTAACTTTTGCCGCGCTCACCCCAAAGCTGATTGTCGGAATTTTAGTATTTACATTCTTTCTTATCAGCAGTAAATATTTAAGTAAAGGAGCTGTAAAATTATTTCACAAATTTTTCCCGAAAAGTCAAAAAGAGAGCTCATTAGTTACTTTAATCAGTATTTTCAGATTCCTGATTATGCTGATGGGAACCTTTATTGCACTTGAAATAATGGGTTTCAGTGGTTTTCTCTGGAAGTTTATCGGAAGTTTAGGAGTGGCAGGGGTTATTGCAGGGGTAGCTCTAAAAGATCTTGTATCAAGTATTTTCTCAGGAATGCTGATTGGAATTGATAAAGCCTACAAAGTAGGAGATTATATTACCATCGGAGCACACTCCGGTACGGTACAGGAAATTGGTTTTTTAACGACAAAACTTCTTACTGATGATGGGAAAAAAGCTTACATCCCTAATCAGGTAGTATTCAATGCTCCTTTTTACAATATTACCGCTTCGCCACAGCGCAGAATTATTTTAAATTTTGAAATTCCGGCCGATGAAGATATCACCAAAGCCCAGAAAGGAATTCTGGATGTAATTAAAAATCTTGATAATGTGGATAAGCTGGACACTATAGAAGTAATTTTCACAGACCTTAAACAGGGTGCATTCAATCTCCAGGTGAAGTTCTGGATAAAGGTCGGAACTAATCTCGCACAGGTAAGAAGTAAAGCTTATTTAGGGATTAAAGAACGTTTTGATGTGGATAAAGTTCAGTTGGTAACGCCAACGAGTATCAGCATTACAAGTGGAGAGAATATTTTACCTGAAAGCCATCAAGATAAGTAAAATCATTTAAAAATATAAGGACCATTTCAGATATTGAAGTGGTCTTTTTTTTATGATAATTGATTGAAAATATTATCTTACGTTGATTTTATAGATAAGGTATCATTCAAAAAAGGTTGGATATCGCAAAGGCGCAATTCTTCCACATTACTATTTAAGATTTTAAGGCGCAAAGATTTTATCTCCGATAAAATTGCAGAGTATACCTCAAATTAATTTTAAAGATTAGCAATATGCTATAAAATCTGTGTTATTTGTGTGATCTGTGGGAGAATTTAATCTAAGAAAACATTTATTTAGTTCCGTTTACAAGCAAAAAAACCGCTCCAAAAAATGGAACGGTTTCTTATTTATCTGAAAATTTTAGATTATGCTAAAACTTCTTTTACTTTGTTTGCAGCTTCTTCTAAAGTAATTGCAGAGTGTACCGGAAGACCAGACTCGTCAATTAATTTTTTAGCTTCTACAGCGTTAGTTCCCTGTAATCTTACGATCAATGGAACCGGAAGGCTACCCATCGCTTTGTAAGCATCTACAACACCCTGAGCAACTCTGTCACATCTTACAATACCTCCGAAGATGTTGATCAAAATAGCTTTTACGTTTGGATCTCTTAAGATGATTCCGAAAGCAGTCTGTACTCTCTGAGCATCTGCAGTACCTCCTACGTCAAGGAAGTTAGCAGGGTTACCACCAGATAATTTGATGATATCCATAGTTGCCATTGCAAGACCAGCTCCGTTTACCATACAAGCAACGTTACCATCTAGTTTTACGAAGTTAAGACCCGCTTCACCAGCTTCAACATCCATTGGATCTTCTTCTCTTGTATCTCTAAGCTCAGCTAAGTCTTTGTGACGGAACAATGAGTTGTCATCTAAAGTTACTTTAGCATCTACAGCGATAATTTTGTTATCAGAAGTTTTTAATACAGGGTTGATTTCGAAAAGAGAAGCATCAATTCCTGTGTAAGCATTGTAAAGAGATGAAATAAATTTCACAAATTCTTTGAATGCATTTCCTTCAAGACCTAAATTGAAAGCAATTTTTCTAGCCTGGAATCCTTGAAGACCAATAGCCGGATCAATCAATTCATTGTGGATCAAATGGGGAGTTACTTCAGCAACGTGCTCAATATCCATACCACCTTCAGTAGAATATACGATCGTATTTTTCCCTTCAGCTCTATCTAAAAGAATAGAAACATAAAATTCTTTAGTTTCAGATTCTCCAGGATAATAAACATCTTCTGCAACCAAAACAGAGTGTACTTTTTTACCTTCAGCAGAAGTTTGTGGAGTTACCAACTGCATTCCGATGATATTCTGAGCGTTCTCTTTAAGTTTATCCATGTTTGGAGAAAACTTAACACCTCCACCTTTACCACGACCACCTGCGTGAATCTGTGCTTTTACAACCCAAGCCTGTGCTCCGGTTTCAGCAGTCAATTTTTCAGCAGCTGCTACAGCTTCATCTACGTTGTTTGCAACGAAACCACGTTGGATAGCTACTCCATACTTTGATAAAATCTCTTTTGATTGATACTCGTGAAGATTCATATTATTTTTATTATTTTATTTTAATATTTAAAGGTTGACAAATTTACTAAAAATGAATAAGGTTAAAAAGAAAATTATAGAACTTTTAACTCATTCTGTAAGTTTATTAGTGATCTTATCAGATTCAAGGCGGTGAATCTATGAATAATATGATAAGGATCATAAAAAAACTAAATCTCACGATCATATTCTAATGACATTTTAATGTCATTCTAATGTAGATAAGAATATTAACAAATTCCATCTATTATCTTTGAAACCCGGAAATAAAGGGTACCTATTACATGAATTTTCAGCTGAAATTCAATTCAGGTAAAAGCTCTTATTTCAGAAAAAACTATCACCATATCCTTATCAATTTTCTGGAAAACAAAGACTATTTCCAGAGATAACAGGTACTATTCAAAGGAAAATTCACAACTCAAAAAACAGTTAACCTTTTACTAAAGAAGAAAAATGGAAATACCAGCAAATGAACAAGGAAAAAGGCTCATCCGCTACATTACAAAAGAAAAAAAAGATGTTACCAATATTTATTTTTATGCCATTCTGAATGGTTTGGTACTGCTGAGCGTACCTTTAGGAATACAGTCTATTGTAAGCTTTGTGATGGGAGCTACCATGACAACCTCTATTTATATCCTCATATTTTTTGTTGTAATCGGAACCTGGCTTGCCGGATATTTCAGATTAAAAGTGATCCAGATTATTGAAAAGATACAGCAGAAAATATTTGTAGAATTTTCCATTGCCATAGCAGACAAAATCCCCAAAGCAGATCTTTCCTACACAAGGAAATACTACCTTCCGGAACTTGTCAACCGGTTCTTTGATATTCAGAATCTTCAGAAAGGAATTTCAAAAATATTACTGGAAATTCCTACTGCTTTAATACAGATTGTTTTTGGGATTCTTTTGCTCTCGTTTTATCACCCTTGGTTTTTAGCATTTGGAGGTCTTGTCATTCTCTCTGTCGTAATCATTTTCAGATACACCATGGAAAGCGGAATCAAATCCAGCATTGAAGAGAGCAATAAAAAATACGATACAGCAGCCTGGATAGAAGATATTGCCGGTTCTGTAAAGACGTTTAAAATGCATTCTGAAGATGATTCTCATTTAAAAGGAACCGATGAAAGAGTGATAGAATATCTTAAACACAGAACATCTCATTTTAAAGTACTCGTTTTTCAGTATAAAACAATTATTGCTTTTAAAGTCATCATTACTTTAGCAATGCTGGCCATTGGAACCTATCTTCTGATCAATCAAAAACTGAATATCGGGGCTTTCATTGCTACAGAAATTGTTGTTCTAAGCATCATGTCTGCAGTAGAAAAACTTATTGTAAGCCTTGAAAGTTATTATGATCTGATTGCGTCTTTTGCCAAACTCTCTAAAATCACTGAACTTAAAGAGGAGCCCAACGGAGAAATCACGTTATCTCAGAAAGAAAAAGGGACAGAAATTGAATTTAAAAATGTAAGCTTTTCATTTAATGATAATGCTCCCATCCTTTCCGACCTTAATTTCAAAATCAAAGAAAACAGTCTGAACATTCTAACAGGAAAACTGGGAGCAGGAAAAACCCTTCTGCTCAATATGATCACAGGATTCTTCGAGCCCAGCTCAGGAACAATTCTGATTGACAAAATTCCCTTAAAAAATATAGAGAAAAAACACTGGAGAAATCATGTTGGACTTTACCTGGAAAATATGAAGATCATTCAGGGAACAGTTAAAGAAAATATCCTATTGGGAAGCAGCCAGAGCCATACAGAAGACATCCTTGAGCTTTCTGAAAATATGGGTATAGAAAATATTTCAAGTATGTTCAGCAGCGGTTTCTTTACAGAGGTAAGTGAAACTGATCCTGAAATCACATTCAGTTCAAAGAAAAAAATACTGCTGCTTCGTGCTCTTCTCGGTGACAAAAAACTTATCATTCTGGAAAATCCTTTTGCAGGAATCCGTGAAGAATATCAGGACAAAATGATAAAATATCTCCAGAAAATCAAGGAAAACACAACTATTATTATTGTTTCTCAGGATACAGAACTGCTTCAATATGCCGATCAGCATTTTCATCTGGAAGGAGGAACATTAAAAACACTTCAAAACAATCAGTAAAATGAAACTACAGTCGTTTGACAATATCTATCATATTCATAAAAAGTCACGGGTAAAAAGGTGGTTCCTGTTTATCTTCATAGGCGGTATCATTACCTTATTTCTTCCCTGGACCCAGAATATTAAAGTGAAAGGAAATGTAACGTCTCTTTATCAGGAACAGCGTCCACAACAGCTCCACTCTCCTATTCCGGGGAAAATCATCAAATGGTATGTTAAAAACGGAGATTATGTAAAAAAAGGAGATACCTTGTTGCAGCTTTCCGAAATAAAAGATGATTATTTAGATCCACTTTTAGTACAGAGAACACAGGAACAGGTAAATGCTAAAAAGGGAGTAAGAAATTTCTATGAAGCAAAAGTAGGAACAGTGAAAACCCAACTTGAAGCCTTACATTCAGCCAGAAATTTAAAACTGAATCAGCTCAAAATAAAAATAAGCCAGCTTAATAATAAACTCACCGGTGAAGAAGCAGAATTTACCGCTGCCACTAATGAACTTAAGCTTTCAGAAGACCAGTTTGCGCGGCAGAAAAAAATGTATGAGGAAGGCTTGGTTTCTCTTACCCAGTTTCAACAGAGAAGTATTTCTTATCAAAATGCTGTTGCAAAAAAAACAGCATCAGAAAATAAAGTGGCTCAAACCCGTCAGGAAATTATCAATACAGGTATTGAACAGAATTCTGTGATTCAGGATTACACAGAGAAACTCAGTAAAATAGAAGGAGACCGTTTTCAAAACATGGGGCAGATTGAAGGCAGCGATGGTGAAATTGCCAAGCTGGAAAATCAGGTAGCCAATTACAAAGCAAGACAGGGCTTATATTTCATTATTGCATCACAGGACGGTCAGATTGTACAGCTTAATAAAACAGGAATTGGTGAAGTTTTAAAAGACGGTGAAAATATTGGGACAATTGTTCCCACAGCAGTAGATTATGCAGTTGAGATTTATATAGAACCTGTGGATCTCCCGCTTGTGAAAGAAGGACAGCGTGTGATGTGCATCTTTGATGGATTTCCTGCCATTGTATTCTCGGGTTGGCCCAATTCCAGCTACGGAACATTCGCAGGAAAAGTGGTTACAGTAGAAAGTAATATCAGTGCAAACGGACTTTTTAAAGCCCTGATTATTGAAGATAAAAATGAAAAAAGATGGCCTCCTAAAATTAAAATGGGAGGAGGTGTACAGGGAATTGCCATTCTTAATGATGTTCCCATCTGGTATGAACTGTGGAGAAATATCAACGGTTTTCCACCAGATTATTATGAAGTAAAAAATGATCAAACTGCTAAGTATGAGAAAACAAAGTAAACTTCTTTTTATATTGATCTTTCTTTTTTTCCAGTATCATAAAGCACAGGACTCTCTCATGATTTCGGCGAAGGAATTTCTGGCAGTGGTAAAAAATTATCATCCAATGGCATTGAAATATCAGCTGCAAAACAAAATTGCCCAATCAGAAATCACTAAAACAAGAGGAAATTTTGATCCTGTTTTGGGAGGAAAACTGGGAGAAAAAAACATTGACGGAGTACAATACTACAGACAGAAAAATATTGAACTGGGTATTCCTACCTGGTATGGGATTGATCTTACAGCAGGATATCAGTATCTGGATGGCGAAAAGCTCAATTCCAGTGAAACAAAAGGTGGTCTTTACAGCATGGGGATTACTGTTCCTTTAGCTAAAAATTTTTTGTATGATAAACGAAGAGCAGCATTGGATCAGGCGAAATTTGCTTTAAAGATGACGGAAGCTGAACAGGCTGTACTTACCAATGAACTTCTTCTTGAAGCAGAAAATACCTATTGGGAATGGGTACAAAGTTTTGAAGTGTACCAGCTGCAAAACAAAGCGGTTGAGATCAGCAAAAAACGATTGCAGCTCACCCGGAAAACTTTTGAATATGGAGAAAGAGCAGCTATTGATACCGTTGAAGCAGCTTCCCAGCTACAAAACTTTGAACTTCAGCAGAAAGAAGCTTATTTAAATTTTATCAAAAATACCCAGCAGCTGCAGTTATTTTTGTGGAAAGAGAATCGTGAAATTTATGAAATCTCACAACTTATCTATCCTGCAGATCATCTTTCAGAGCATACCGCTTACTCGGATTTTGAGTTTCTTCTGCAGGAAATCAAAACAAAAGAAGCCGGCAATCATTGGTCTGTACAGTATTATACTCAGAAACATCATATTTTAGAAAGTGAACGGAAGCTGAAATGGCAGAGCTTTCTTCCTAAGCTTGATTTCACTTATAATTTCTTCAACAAAGAAAATTATCAGGTAGATTATCTTCCTCTTTTTGACAATAATTTTCAATATGGTTTAAAGCTCGAAATACCAATATTCCAAAGAGAAGCCAAAGCCGGTTATCAAATGGCCAAAATCAAAATAGAACAAAATAAACTTGATGCCGAGTTCAAGAAAAGAGAACTTACAACGAAAATTGAAACCTATAAAAACGAACTTTTAAATTACCATACCCAGATGGGCCTTTCACAAAATAATCTTGTCAATTATCATAAGCTTCTTACTGCCGAGGAAACAAAATATACGAATGGTGAAAGTT
Source organism: uncultured Chryseobacterium sp. (assembly GCA_965720825.1). GTDB lineage: Bacteria > Bacteroidota > Bacteroidia > Flavobacteriales > Weeksellaceae > Chryseobacterium. Next base: position 21,390 of record CBFQYI010000008.1, read on the forward strand.
CCCTTTTTCTGATCAATTCAAGGGAAAATAAAATGATTGAAGCACAGGAAAAATTTATTTCCATCAAAACAAAATTTCTTAAAAGCTTTAATAAACTTAAATGGATGAATGAAAATTTCTCTTTATAAAAACCAAAAAAGTTCAGGAAATTCCTGAACTTTTTTTATTGATATTCTGATCTCAACAATACATCAGAAATTGTTTAATAAGTCAATATCTCTATTCTTCCACTAATTTCTCAGACTGAGATCCGATAAACGGAATTTTAGGAGCCAGGAAATATCCGGTAAGACTGGCAAATAAAATCGGGACAAAATAGGTAAACCCTGTAAGTGTTCCCAAAATGATCGTTGTACTCATCGGAGTTCTTGTTACACAGGCATTGATTGCTGCCATACAACTTACAATGGCCAGTGTAGTATCAACCGTTGGAAATAAATTATGGATAATCAGTCCTAATGTTGTTCCGACAAAAAACAAGGGAATGATAAATCCTCCTCTCCATCCGGAAGTCACTGTAATAGCAATGGCCAGTATTTTAAAAACAAGAATGAGAATTAAAAAATTCAGTCCGAAGTTTCCTCCGATCAGCTGATTGATCTCGTTGTGCCCGAAGTATCTTGTAATAGGGAAATTATAGGCAATGACACCCAAAATAATTCCTCCTGCCAAGGTTTTAATATAAATCGGGAATTTTCTGTATTCAAAAATCTTTTTGAAAAATTTGACTACAAAAATGAAGATCCATCCAAATAAAGTTCCCACAATTCCAAATGCAGTCGCATAAGCAAAATCATAAACTCCAGTATAATGGTAAGCTTTCAAATCCCATGTTGCCCCAATTCCCAAATGGATAATCAAAGCGAACATCAGGTAACTGAAACAACTTGCTACCAATGCCGGAATAATAGCTTTGTAATATTCTACCGCATGTTTATGATGTAAAATTTCCAAAGAAAAAAGACTTCCTCCAAGCGGAGCCCCAAATAATGCTGTAAAACCGGAAGCCATACCCGCAATGCTCAGAGACCTCAGCTCTTCCCCTTTCAGTCTGAAAATTTTTCCAAGCCAGGTTCCCGTAGATCCTGTAACCTGTACCAAAGGGGCTTCAGGACCTAAACTTCCTCCTGATGCTACACAGAAAAGTGAAGAAAGGATCATGGAAGGGTTATTCTTAGGTTCCAGCTTTCCTTTATTGAATCTGATATTATTAACAATCAGATGAATTTCTCCCGGATCTCCTATAAAATGGATCACCAATCCTGCCAGCAATCCACAGATCGCCATTGTGGGAATCACCTGCCATCCTTGAAATTCTGCTAAAAACTCTGTAAAATGTTCCAGCACAATCCAATACCCTCCGGCAATGATACCACCCACGAGACCTGTAAAAGCCCACATAAAAAAAGTACGGCTGAACACAAACGGATTGAATCTGATAGGTTGATCTAAGAGATCGAATGTTCGTATTAAACGTCTTCTTCTATTAATTTTCATTCTTACATTCTGTTTCTAGCAAAATAAAAAATCAGCATTCCCCAGCTTAAGATCATCATCAGACCTCCAAGCGGAGTGATGGGGCCTAAGAATTTAAGATTCATTCCCAAATAATCCTGCATACTCAGGAAATAGATGCTTACTGAGAATAAAAGAGTACCTGCAATCATTAAAATGGAAGTCCATTTTTCAGCAGAAGTTTCGAATTTCAAGATATATCCGATGATCAGCAGGAAAAAAGCTGCATACATCTGATATCTTACGCCTGTTTCAAAACTTTCCAGTCTTTCCACAGCTAATATTTTCTTTAAAGCGTGTGCTCCGAATGCACCCAGGATTACAGAAACCATTCCGTAAACTGCTCCAAAAACTAAAGTAATTGTTTTCATTTTATAACTCTTCTAATTCTAGGGTTAAATATTTTTTTGTTTTATAATCCTGCCACGTACCAATGATTTTATTTCCTTTCAAATCCGCTTCTATTAAAGCTTTTGGTATCCATTCTTTAAGTTCCTCACTGTGATAATCATCTTCTGTGATGGAAAAATGATCATGGACAAATTCGCCCCTCCAATTGATTGGTTTTTTGTTCTTGTCATACCAATAAGTAGCTGAAAAGGAATCATCCTCATTGATTTCGTTAAATAAAACCGTAATAGGATATTTTCCGTCAATTTTTCCTTTGAATAATTTATTCCCTGGACCCGTCTGCCCAATCTTTTCAGACCCTGATATCAGATTCTTTCCATAAATACTCAGGTATTTTTCAAGTTCTTTATAGGTAAATTCCAGTTCATGACTTCCCAAATCGTCCAATGCCCGCATGGCATGATTGGAACATCTTCCGGCAACAAAAGTGAGTTTATCCTTTCCAAAAAAATATCGGATGCCATTCAAAGTATAATCCATGAAGCATCCTTCATATAAGCCAATCTGTTCCTGAACTTCTTCTGATGAATTCTTTTCGGATTTTAATTTTACGAGAAAGTCATTGACTCTTTTTTTTATTTTTTTCTGAATCAAACCTGCAACCGTTTTGGAAGCACTTGTTTGAAATAAAGCTTCAGCATTGATATAATTTCCAGTTCTCAGATCAAAGTTTTTCCAGTCTGAAAATTCTTCCGGATACGCTCCCGAAGCCTCTCCATTGATGCTTATACTTAAAATATTTTTAGGAGTTTCCAATTTCTGCCAATCATAAAAATAAACATAGTTGGAATAGGAATTCGTAGCTGTAGAGGCTAATTTAAAAGGATTTCCTCCGGAATTCGGAATATATTCCAGTTTATTGACCTGAAGAAATGTATTAATCTTATTGGCCACGGCAGGGTTTACTGTATAAGTGACCACAGGAAACACAAAATTTTCAGATTTAGGCTGCAAATTATTTATTTTTAAATCTTTCTGCTGCGAAAAACTTAAACCTGAAATCAATAAGAAAAACACAATACTCTTTTTCACTATTTTGATTTTAAGTACATTAAAATGAACTTGGCCACCAATGTAGAAATCCCCAGTATGATAAACATATTGGCGAATCTCTTGGAGCTTCTGAAACCTTCATTGTTTGTTTTCTTAAGAAAAAATCCGAAAAGAAGGAATACAATGGGCAAAATGATCTGTAACATTAGTTTCCTCTCATTCTGTTAAACTCGTTGATCACCTCATGGTGGCTCACCGTTTTATCTTTAAAATAAGTCACAAAATGCTGTTTTTCTTCTTCGGTAGCTCCCAATTGGTTCAGAATATTCAACAAGTGCATTTTCATATGTCCTTTCTGAATTCCTGTGGTTACCAGAGAACGTAATGCTCCAAAATTCTGAGCAAGACCAGAAACGGCAAGAATACTCATCAGCTCCTGAGCAGAAGGTTTTCCAAGAAGAGCCAGAGAGAATTTTACCAGAGGGTGAAGGTTCGTAAGCCCTCCTACTACTCCAACAGAAATTGGAAGATCAATCCAGAATCTGAAAATTCCGTTATCTGTTGTACAGTGTGTTAAAGACCTGTATTGTCCGTCTCTTGCAGCATACGCGTGTGCGCAGGCTTCTGTAGCTCTGAAATCATTTCCGGTAGCGATTACAACAGCATCTACCCCGTTCATTACTCCTTTATTGTGAGTGGTTGCGCGGTAAGGTTCAATTTCTGCAATGGTAACAGCCTGTTTGAATTTAGCAGCAAATTCTTCAGGAGAAATTCCGCTGTCGTCTTTTAAATCTTCCATTTTACATGAAACTTCAGCTCTTACGATACAGTCAGGGGTAAAATTGGAAAGAATATTCATTACAATCTGCAGTGAATTCTTTTCTTCCTGAGTAAAATCTTCGCTGGTAGCCACTTCCTGTCTCAGCGTTTTTCCAAACTGCTCAAGGCATGAGTTGATAAAGTTCGCTCCCATTGAATCTACGGTATCAAAGCTTGCTTTCAACTGGTAGTAATTCGGCATTTCTGCTGTCTTATCCACCAGACTGATATTTAAAATACCACCACCACGTTTTCTCATGTTGGATGTAATATCCTCAGTAGTTTCAAATAGTTTTTTCTTTAAACTGAAATTAAAGAAATGCAATAATTTGTGAGGTTCTACATT
>CBFQYI010000009.1:0-25250 GCA_965720825.1 uncultured Chryseobacterium sp.
AGTTATGGAAAACGGAGTTGCCAAAAGTAATTTTTACAGGCTTACGACACAGATGAGCAAGATCAATACGTTGGCTCTCAACTGGACTGTGGTGCATAAAATTGATGAAAACTCTCCGTTTTATGGATTTTCTGAAGAAGATTTTAAAAATACAGATATTGAACTTATCGTACAGGTACGCGCATTTGACGAAGTGTTTTCAAATACGGTGGTTCAAAGATCTTCATATACTACAGGTGAAATTGTATATGGAGCTAAATTTGTTCCGATGTATTATCCAAACAAAGAAAATCTCTCAACGGTACTGGATCTGGATAAAATTAACGAGTATAAAAAAGAAGAACTTCCGGAGTCCGTGAGAAACAAAGAATAAATGGATTTAGATTTTTATAAAAAACAGGCGATACAAAAGCAGAAAGAACACAAGAAATTTCTGGACGGATTAAAGAAAAAACCGCCCAAAAATCTCGATTATATAGTGCAGGAAACCCATGAGGAAGTTTTTGAAGAAATAGACTGTTTGCAGTGTGCCAATTGCTGCAAAACAACAGGACCTCTCTATACCGAAAAAGATATTGAGAGAATTTCCAAACATCTCCGAATGAAGTCTGCAGACTTTGAAGCAAAGTTTTTAAGAGTAGATGAAGATAATGATAAGGTATTGCAGAATCTTCCCTGCTTTTTTCTGAATAGCGATAATACATGCTCTATCTACGATGTAAGACCAAAAGCCTGTCGTGAATATCCTCATACGGACCGTAAGAAGATTTATCAGATTAATAATTTGATGCTGAAAAATACAGTGATCTGTCCGGCTGCATTTGAATTTGTAGAAAAAATGATGAAGAATGTGACGAAGTAAGCCTAAGGCGGGGAGCTGGATGATGGAAGCTATCATCGTTGATCATAAAACTATTATTTCTTTGACTTTAAACTTAGCTAAAATAAACTATTGAGCTGTTTTTTCCTCCTTAAAAACTTCCAGCCTCCAGCATCACTCTTCCTGCCAAACCATCCGAACTCATTTTTGCAAATTCCTCTTAAATAATTATAAAGTACGTTAAATAAGCTTTTTACACATAATTTTATAAATGATGCCTCGTTTAAGTTAAACAATCATTTAAATATTACATTATGAAAAAGTTATTTTTAACGGCAGCGTTTACATTAGTCGGAGTAATCGCAGTATCAGCACAATCAACACCACAAAAGCCAGCCGATACTTCTACTAATAACACTACGACCACTCAGACTCAACAACCGAATACGCAGACTACAAGCCCTTCGGATCCAAAGAATCAACAGGAAAAATCACCTGCAACTACAATGGAAACTGCACCTGCAACAGATCCGTCAGTAAGTACAACGCCTACTGATGCTACTAAACCTGCAGATGCTCCTAAAGAAGAGAAGAAAGACAAAAAGAAGAAAAAGTAAAGCACTTTAGCAAACACTAGTCGGAATCCTGAAATCTTGTATTTCAGGATTTTTTTTGTTCAATTTCTTCCACTCTGAACAATAGAATCTTAGTGATCAGATCCAGTGGAAGATCTTGAGTGATGGGAAATTGAACGGCTCCTTTTGAAAATTTATATTTTCTTTCCTCAAAATCTTTTTCAAAATTATGAATGCCCTCAGCTCCGGGATAGAATCCGATATGATTTTTATATCCAGCAAAATAAATCAAAGGCTTTCCTTTGTAACGGAATGCAGGCATCTGATATCCGATATATTCTTCCAGATCCGGAACCTGTAAATGAATTGCTTTTCTAAGTTCCAGTAATTTTTTCTGTATTTCTATCTGGAATAGAAGAATGTATTCATCAATATTTTTAAAGGTGTTTTGCATTATATAAAAATAAAAAAAGCACTGCATATAGCAGCGCTTTCTCCTTTCACTTTTTACTTTTTTCCCATTATCCCGGGAACAGGCTATATCAAAAAAGGTCGGGAGTTTTTCCCAACCTTTGTTTTTTTGTTACACAACTCCTTGAGCCAACATTGCTTCTGCTACTTTTACGAAGCCGGCAATATTTGCACCTTTTACGTAGTTTACATAACCGTCTTCGTCTTTTCCGTAGTCTCTACAAGCTTTGTGGATACCGATCATGATTTCCTTTAATCTTGCGTCAACTTCTTCAGAAGTCCAGTTAAGACGGATAGAGTTCTGAGTCATTTCTAATCCTGATGTAGCAACACCTCCAGCATTGGAAGCCTTACCAGGAGAGAATAATACTTTATTGTCTAAGAAATAGTTGATAGCATCAAGTGTAGAAGGCATGTTAGCTGCTTCCGTTACACAGACACATCCGTTTTCAACTAATTTTCTTGCATCATCTAAATCTAGTTCGTTTTGAGTTGCAGAAGGGAAGGCAACATCACACTTCACATCCCAAGGACGTTTTCCTGCGTGGAACTCAGCAGATGGATATTTTTTAGCATAGTCTTCAGCTCTGTTGTTTCCTGAAGATCTAAGTTCTAATAAATAATCAATCTTTTCTCCGCTGATACCATCTTTATCATAGATGTATCCGTCTGGTCCAGAGATTGTTACTACTTTAGCACCTAGTTCAGTTGCTTTTTTAATAACTCCCCATGCTACGTTTCCGAAACCTGATACTGTTACGATTTTATCCTGGAAATTTTGTCCGATCGTTTTAAGCATCTGCTCTGCGAAGTATACTACACCGTATCCTGTAGCTTCAGGACGGATTAATGAACCTCCATAAGCAAGACCTTTTCCTGTAAGAACTCCCGTAAACTCATTTCTGATTTTCTTGTACTGACCGAATAAATATCCGATTTCTCTTGCTCCAACACCGATATCTCCTGCAGGTACGTCTGTTTCAGGACCGATGTGCTTGCATAATTCTGTCATGAAAGCCTGGCAGAAACGCATTACTTCCATATCAGATTTTCCTTGCGGATCGAAATCTGAACCTCCTTTACCACCTCCCATTGGAAGAGTTGTCAAAGAGTTTTTGAATACCTGTTCGAACGCCAGAAATTTAAGAACTGATAAGTTTACAGTAGGGTGGAAACGGATTCCTCCTTTGTATGGCCCAATAGCAGAGTTCATTTGAATTCTGAAACCTCTGTTAACCTGAATTTCTCCTTTGTCATCAACCCATGGAACTCTGAAAATAATAATTCTTTCAGCTTCAGCCATTCTTTCAAGCAGCTTCATTCCGGTGTATTCTTTTTTAGTAGCAATGAATGGAATTACGGTTACGGCAACTTCTTTTACAGCCTGTAAAAATTCCGGTTCGTTAGGATTTTTTGCTTCAATTTTTGCAATAAACTCTTGGATTTTCTGGTCAATATTATATTGTTCCATATATTAAGGTTGAATATTATTGTCAACAAATTTAATTTTTTTTTCAAGATTCACAACACTATATTTTAACATTGTTAAAAATTAAATAATAATGTTTCGTAATATTATTAAATTGATAATTTGTGTTCAAATTTTATTAAAAATGAAATGTTATATATGAAATAATGCAATATTAAGAAATCATTAAATCTTAAATTGCGATAAATTGCCTCCCGGAAAATGATTTTACTTTCCCTAAAAGTTCCAATTCTAAAATTATTGGTAAGATTTTGTGGGTAGGAAGATCAATTCTCAGGGAGAGATCGTCTAAACAAATTTGAGGATAAGACTCAATAGATTGATATATTAAATTCTGATTGTCAGATAATTGAATGATAGTCTCACTATGAGGAAATAATTCTTCCATTTTTTCTTTGGGATCATTTAATCCAAGGAGTCCGATAAGATCTTTTATGGTAGAAATAGCGGTTGCTTTATTATGGAAAATCAGCTGATTACATCCCTGGCTGCTGCTGTCTGTAATTTTTCCAGGCAATGCAAAAACATCACGGTTATAATCATTGGCAAAGGCTGCTGTGCTCACAGAACCTCCTCCAAAACCGGTTTCCACTACAATAGTTGCCGGAGATATTCCTGCCACAATTCTGTTTCTTTGGATGAAATTTTCCCGGTCTGGTTTTCTGGACGAATTGAACTCTGTGATTAATGCACCTCCTTCCTGTAAAATTTTCTCAGATAGTTTTCTGTTTTTTGCCGGATATAAATATTGAAAACCATGGGCAAGAACAGCTACAGTAGGTTTTTTTTGACGAATAGACTGTTCATGAGCTTCTTTATCAACTCCTAAAGCGAGACCGCTTACGGATGTATATTCTGAGGATTGTGTTGCTTCGAAAAAGTCTTCAATGAACTGCTTCCCGTAAGCAGTCATGTTTCGGGTTCCTACAATACTTACCTTAGGCTGTGCATCCTCAATATTCCCTTTTTGATAAAGAATAGCGGGAGCATCATTACATTCATTAAGTAAGGTAGGGATTTCTTTGAGGTGTTTTAACCTGATTTGAATATTATTTTTTTCGCAAAAATTTAATTCTTCTTCTGCGAATTTCAAATGAGACTTATTTCCAATATCTGAAACTGTTCTTTGTCCTATTCCTTCCAGCTTTTTATATTCTTTTTTTGCTCTTTTCCAGGCATCCTGAGCGGTTCCGAAAGTACGGACAAGTTTATGAAAATGAATGTCGCCAATCTGGCTGCATTCGCGGAGAGCGATGGCATATAAGTATTCTTCGGAATTCATGTGTGTTTTTTTTCAAATGTAGTAAAATAAGTTTATTTAAATGTTTGATGGTGTCATTACATCATGACTTCGTTGTGTAATTATACATTTTGAAACAATATTCTTTTTATGATAAATTCATTCTCTACAATAGTCCATTGTAGAGAATGAATTTCTTCTGTTTATAGTGTTAATATATACTTTATCCTGAGCTTCGTTGAGAATCAAAGCGTTCTCCGTTTTTTTTTGCTTAAGGCCGACGTCGGGCAGAGCCTGGTAGAGATGTTGATTCCTCTCCACGTGCTTCTGTTTGCGGTCGATATCGAGCGGAACCTGGTATCGAGCGCGATTCACCTCTCTCTGCAGCTGTTTGAGGTTGAATTTGGGGAGATGCCATCTGATATCTATCTCTCGTAGCGTTCTCTGCTGACTCTCCCTGGCCCGCTGTTTGAACCCTCTGAGCCATTTGAGCCATCCGGGCATCCCATACTTCCTGCTGTCTGTATAAATTTGTCATTCTTTGCAGAAATGTGCTCTCTGTTGACAGTCCTTGTCCCTCTGTTTGTGTGTTCTGGGGGGCTTTCTTTTGATTTACAAAAGTCTCAATTTTACTTTGTTGTTCCGATAGATATTCTTCGTATTTCCGCTCAATGGACTCTATCGTGTTCTCATTTTTTAGCAACCCCTTGAGTATTTCCTGATGGTTAGGAAAGTTCATCAGCTCTTCATTTTCATTTTCAGTCATATCAGCAGAAAAGAGGGTCTCCGATATATCAGGCTTTTGCATAAACTTCTGTATATCTGCCGGATATTTCCGGATATACTTCTCCCGTTCTGCTGCAATAGGATCATATTGTAACCCCAAACCAGCCAGATAATTGTCTGTTAATTCCTTTAGCTTTTCCTCATTCAATTCATGATGATGTTCACCTATATTCCTAGCATCAATCAAAGCAATAAACTCCTTAATTACATCAGGCTTTAATATTTTAAAACCATATTCTGAATTTATTGATATCGGAGGTAGATCTCTTTCTTTAGTAAGATTTCCATTTTCCCCCCTCCGAAATTGCGAGTAAATCTTTGATTTTTCAGCTAGATGTCCTATATGTTTTTGAGAATAAATTAAACTAACCAGGGCATTTACCGCTTCTATTTTTTCGTTTTGTGGCAGTTTTTTCAGCTTACCTGCTTCCTCAATAAGAGCCAGTCTTTCTATCATCAGATAATTTTCTTCCGATAATATACTCTCTGATTTTAATAGCTCTGCGATCTTTACTCTCATTAAATGCTCTTTAACCGGCGTGTCACAGTTTCCCAGAGAGCTCGTTATTCCTAACTGTATCGTATTTCTGTCTTCAATGGGAATAGTTGGATCCTGCAGTTGGGATAGCAGCATTTTAACGGTAGGACCATATACATTCAGTTCATACTTATCATGAACAGGCACCTTACTCAAAAACAGCTTTATGGCATTTTTGGAAGATTTTAATACGGTATTCTGAATAATATTATCATTGGAAACCGTTTCACTGGTAATAGATACAGGATCTAAATCAGAAGTCTCTATTTGTGTTGCTATCTCCACCCGTTCATCATCATTCGGAAACAATTTATTTAATGCATATACATAATCATTAGCTACATCTTGTATTGTTTGTCTGATATGAATGAGATGGCTTTCTGATTCAGATGAAAGTGGATTCTCACTAAAATCAAAGCTTTCAAGATTTCCTAAATTATTTAAGGTACCATAAAGATTTTGAATTTGATTATCTGCGGCAATCAAACGGGTAAGGTTTGATAGTTTACCTATACTGTCGGGTAAGCTCGTAAGATTGTTGTTACTTAAATTAAGTTCCGTAAGATTCTGGATCTTCAATATTTCAGGCATCACCTTTTCTAAAGTCTTTGAATCTATAGATAAGCCGGACAAATCCAAGCTTGTTTCCCATGGTCCAAGATCGGCCGATGATATTCTATAGTTAATTTCTTCTTCTAATTGTTTATCAGTAAGCATATGTTTTTTTTAAAATGTTTGACAAGTATTTTCTACTACATAAGTATTGTATCCTGGTCTTCGTTGAGAACCAAGTGGCTCTTAAGAACCTCTTTTTTAACGACGATGTCCGGCAGATCCTGACAGAAGATGAGTGGACTCTCTCTGTACCTCTGTTTGAGATTGAGCAGAGCCTGAGACAGTACGCGATCCGCCTCTCTGCACTTCTGTTTGAGGTTGAATTTGGGCAGAGACCATCTGATGATACTTGTTATCCCTCATCGTGTTCTCTGTTGACACTCCTTGTCCCTCTGCTTGTGTGTTCTGGGAAGCTTTCTTTTGATTTACAAAAACCTCAATTTTAGTTTGTTGTTCCGATACATATTCTTCGTATTTCTGCTTTATGGATTCTTCCTTATTCTCATTTTTTAGCAAACCCCTGAGTACTTTTTGATGGTCAGGGAAGTTCATTAGCTCTTCCGTTTCTTTCATATCAGCAGAAAAGAGAGTATCTGATAGATCAGATTCTTCCATAATAAACGTCTGCATATCTTCCGGATATTTCTGGATATATTTCTCCCGTTCTACTACAACAGAATCATTCTGTAATCCCATGCTGGATAGATAATTCTCTGTCAGTTCCTTTAGCTTTTCCTCATTCAATACACAAAATGGACCCGCTTTTTTTGCACCAACCAAAGCAACAAATTCATTAATTACTTCAGGTTTTAGTAAGGTCAAACCATATCCTGAATTTCCCGAGATAAGAGGGAGATCTCTTTGTTTACCATTAATACTATTATTTTTCCCTGTAATAAAAGTCTGGTGAATATTTAATTTTTCAGCTAGAGGTCGTATATGTTTTTCAGAATACACTAAACTAACCAGGGCATTTACCGCTTCTATTTTTTCGTTTGATGGTAGACTTTTTAGTTTACTTGCATGCTCAATAAGAGCCAGCCTTTCTATCATCAGATAATTTTCTTTGGATAGTGTACCGCCTGATTTTAATAGCTCTGCGATCTTCACCCTTATCAAATGCTCTTTAACCGGAGTGTCACAGTCTCCCAGAGAACTCGTTATTCCTAACTGTATCGTATTTCTGTCTTCAATGGGAATATTAGGATCCCGCAGTTGGGATAGCAGCATTTCAATGGTAGGACCATATACATTCATTTCATCCTGATTGTGAAAAGGAATCTTATTCAAAAATAGTTTTATGGCATTTTTGGAAGATTTTATAACTGTATTTTGAATAAGATTGCCATTGGAAACCGTTTCACTTGTAATAGACGTGGGATCTAAATCAGAAGCCTCTATCTGTTTTGCTATCTTTGCCCGTTCTTTATCATTAGGATATAATATATTTAATGCTTTTTTATATCTATCAGTTATTTCAAGTACTGTTTTTCTAATATGATTCACAAGCTTATATGAGTCAGGCGAAAGAGGATTGCTGCTAAAATCTAAGCTTTCAATATTTCCCAAATTAGCTAATGTGTGAGGAACATCTTTAATACTATTCTTTTTGGCAATCAATTGGGTAAGGCTCGATAGTTCACCAATACTGTCAGGCAAGCTCGTGAGCTTGTTTTTACTTAAATCAAGTTTCGAAAGATTATGGATTTTCAATATTTCAGGCATCACTCGCTCTAAAGTCTCTGAATCTATTGATAAACCGGATAAATCTAAGCTTCTTTCCCGTGATGCTTTAGCCTGAGTCTTTACTATTCTTTCGTTAATTTTTTTTAATTGTTTATCAGTAACCATATGTTTTTTTTGAATGTTTAACAAGTGTTATTTTCTTCCACTAATAGTTTTTGCTCTGGCATTTAGAACAAACGACTCCTGTAAACCCCGATGCTCTTTGAAGGGTGTTCTGCATTCTGCTGCTGTTCCAAAATGGGCAGAAAATTGAATAGCTTTCTGATTATTCGATCATTGCTTAATGTGTTGACTTCAGGTGGTTTACAGGTGTTCTGTTAGTGAAACAAATTTCATGTAATTGAAACAAAATCCAGAATATTATTTGTAGATATAAATTCATTATTACGTAGGTTTAAAATTTGACCTATGTAAATCAAATGCTACGTATCCAGACTGAATCAATTTAAATCAGTAAATAAACCATTTCAGACAGAGTGAGGATTTGTTTGTACCAGGAATAATTGGAGATAATGGCGGTGGAAAAGATATTCTCTGAGAAGAGAAAATATAATGAGCCTAATTTTTTGATCTTAGATTAAAGACCAGCTAATGAGAGATATAAAAAAAACCATCTAAAGTATTAGACAGTTTTTTATCTGAAATGTTGACCTTTTATCTTTTTCTCAATTCATCCAGATGATCCCAGATATCATCTTTTTTCTTGTAAGGAAGCTCCATAAAATCCTCAGGATGATTTTCCTTGTATTCCTGCCACAGTTTATCATCCTTTTCGCTGTAATAATTTGGAAACTCCCAGATGAATTTTTTCTTCTTTTCGCCGACGTTTTTAAAGGCAAATGCAATAATACTGCCTACTACAGCTCCTGAAAGATGGGCCTGCCATGAAATTTTGCTCGGCTCCTGCATATTGTAAAACAGTTCTTCAGGAAGCATTCCCCAAACCAAACTGCCGTAATAGAGCACTACAAGCATTGAAATCGTGAGAAGCTTCGTATTCCATTTGAATACCCCGCTGAAGAAAAGGAAAAAAGCAAGAACATAGACTACGCCGCTGGCTCCGATGGTACAAGTGTACATATATTCACCAGTAAGGATATCAATAGGAGGAAGAAGCCATACCAAAAGTCCTGTTGCCAGCCAGCCGATGATAAACACTTTATTAGCAACCAATGGATAAAACTGATACAGCAAAAACATAAGCGCTGCTATCGGAATAGAATTCCCTATAATATGATCAATATTTCCATGTAAAAGGGGAGAGGTAACCACGCCAAGCAATCCCTCGGGCAAAAGGGGAATAATGGCTCCAAAACAGCTTTGAAAAAAGCCCTGCATTTGTAAAAAGTACCCGAACCACATTGCTGAAAGCATCAGCAATGGGTATAAAACCGCTCTTTTGGAAATTACATTTTTGAACATGTGGATTTTACGTCAAATCAAAAGCCAATGATAAATTTCGGAAAATTTGTCGATGAATAAGTTTCTACCGACCTGATTTTAAGACAAAAGGTATTAAATTTAACTTTTGAACTTATTATTTTGGCATTGATTTTATAGAAATATCTGTTATTAGTGGATTCAACTTTATTGAAATCAGATTCTTTTAAGGGCGAATTTACCTTTAAAAAAGATTATATTAATATTTTTGCATTGAAAATTATTTAGAGTAATGAAGAAGTTTTTATTGATTCTTTCCTGTTTTATAGGAATATATGCAAGTGCACAAGAAGAATTGAAAAAAGATTCGGTAGTAGTAGACACCGTAAAATACTGGTCGGTTTTAGGAAAAAATACATTAATGATCAACCAGGCGGCCTTTTCAAACTGGGTAGGAGGTGGAGCCAATAACGTAGGATGGCTAGCCGGGATCAATTATAATCTGACCTATGAAAAAGACAAAGACCTTTGGGAAAATATCATCATTCTCGGGTACGGGCAGAATGATACAAAAGGCCTTGGGATCAGAAAAACACAGGATGTTATCAATGTTTCTACCAATTATGGAAGAAAATTTTCAAAAAGCTGGTATTTCTCCTTAGGAGCTGGTTTGCAATCACAGTTTGCGGCAGGATATGAAGATGGGAATAATCCTGAAGCCAAAAAAATCTCTAATTTTATGGCACCAGGTTACCTGAACGTCGGAATGGGTATCACGTACAGACCCAATGATGATCTTACGGTAACTTTACGTCCTACCAACGGCAGATGGACTTTTGTATTGGATAAAGACCTTCAGACGGCAGGAAGCTATGGTTTAAAAAATGATGGTGATACCTCCTTATTACAATTCGGTTTTCTGGGAACGGCAATATATAAACTGAAAATAATGGAAGATATTTATTTAACCAATACCGCTTCTGTCTTCTCAAATTACCTTGATCGTCCGGACAGATTGGTTCTTGCCTATGGAGCTTTGCTGAACCTGAAAGTAAATAAATATATTTCATCCAATGTTACAGTAGACCTGCTCTACGATCATAATCAGATAGAAAAAACACAGCTGAAACAAACTCTTGGAATCGGATTCGCCTATACGCTGGCAAATGGTGTAAAACGTTCTGAACGTAAGGACAGTCAGTGGTGGATCAAAAAATAGTGTAGAAATACGATATTATAATTAAAAACACTTCAGAAATGAGGTGTTTTTTGTTTTTAAAATACTGTAATTTTAAGTTGACTTAAGTTTGTTGGTTCGTAGATTGTTTTTCAAGCATCTTGTTTTCAGTTGTTTAACGCCTGTGTTTTAGTTATGTTAAATTCATTTTAAAGTGAATTTTATGACGGCGTAAATTATTATTTATACATTTGTAATAAATCAACATTATGAAAAAACTTTTATTGATCGGTTCTATCTCTTTTGGGGCTGTAGCATTCGCCCAGGAGGCTAAGACAGAAGCTCCGGCAACAGACACTGTTAAAGCATGGTCTATTCAGGGACAAAATACATTAATGCTTAACCAGGCTGCCTTTTCAAACTGGGTGGGCGGGGGAGCCAACAACGTGGGATGGCTTGCCGGTGTTAATTACAACCTGACTTATGAAAAAGGGAAAGATCTTTGGGAAAATATTATTATCCTGGGTTATGGACAAAACAACACACAGGGAACAGGAGTAAGAAAGACACAGGATGTGATCAATCTTTCTACAAACTATGGTAGAGAATTTGCCAAGCATTGGTATTTGTCTGCTGGTGCTGGTCTTCAGACTCAGTTTGCTCCGGGGTACGAAGATGGAAACAACCCTGATGCTAAAAAGATTTCTAATTTTATGGCTCCTGGATATCTGAGTGTAGGAGCAGGGGTTACTTATCGTCCCAATGATAATCTTACAGTGACTTTACGTCCGGCAAATGCCAGATGGACTTTTGTTTTAGACGAAGATCTCCAGAAAGCGGGAACTTATGGTCTTAAAAATGATGGAGATTCTTCACTTTTCCAATTCGGTTTCCTGGGAACAGCAATGTATAAGCTGAAGATTATGGAAAATATTACCTTATTGAACACGGCTTCTGTATTCTCAAATTATCTTGATCATCCGGACAGGCTTGTTCTTGGATACAGCGGAGTTTTAAGCATGAAAATCAATAAATATATTTCTACAAACGTTACCCTTGACCTATTGTATGACCATAATCAGATATGGAAAACCCAGTTGAAACAAACATTAGGCGTAGGTTTGGCTTATAATTTTGATAACGGTAAAAAACGTTCGGATAATAAAGATAACCAAGGTTGGCTAAAGAAATAAACAGAAAGATAATCTGTAATAAAAATAAAAAAGCACTTCAAAAAGAAGTGCTTTTTTGTATCAATATATATAATTAGAATTCTATATCAACTCCTAATTTCTCAGCTAATAGCTTGGAAATTTTCTCTTTTAGAGGTTTTATATCAATGTTTTGCATTGCATCATTAGCGAAAGCATATAAAAGTAATGCCTGAGCTTCTTTTTTAGAAATTCCTCTTGCTCTCAGGTAGAATAAAGCATCTTCATTCAATTGACCTACGGTACAACCGTGAGAACATTTTACATCATCAGCAAAAATTTCTAACTGAGGTTTTGTATCAATACTTGCCCCTTCACTTAGCAATACGTTGTTGTTTTGCTGGTAAGCATTTGTTTTCTGAGCAATCTTGTCTACAAAAACTTTTCCGTTGAAAACTCCGTGAGCATTCCCATCAAAGATTCCTTTGTAGTTCTGATAACTTTCACAGTTCGGGAAGTTATGGTGAACCGCGGTATGGTGATCTACCAATTGATCTTTCCCGATAATGGTGATTCCGTTCATAAATGAATTGATGTTAGATCCATTATGAATAAAATCAAGGTTATTTCTTACCAGTTTACCCCCGAAAGAGAAAGTGTTTACTGTTGTTAAACTGTCTTTCTCCTGTCTTGCGAAAGTATTGTCGATAAGGTAGGCTGTATTGTTATCGTTCTGAAGCTTGTGCCAGTCAGCCTTTGCATTTGGGTAGGTAAAGATTTCCGTTACAGAGTTTGTTAGTACGTAAGTACTGTCAAAATTGTGATGGCTTTCAATTACCTCTACTTTAGCTCCTTCTTCTACGATTAAAAGATTTCTTGTATTGTAAAACGTGTTTTCCTCTTGATTCTGAGAAATATAAAAAACGTGGATTGGCTTTTCAATCACTACATTTTTAGGAACTTTAAGGAAGAATCCATATTTGCAGTAAGCAAGGTTCAGGTTTGTAAAAGCCTGTTCTTTGGAAGCAATCGTATTGAAATACTTTTCAAAAACCTCTTTATGCTTCTCATCATTCAGTGCATAATTGAATGAAAGGAATTCTACATTCTCAATAGAAACTTTAGATAGCTCCTTGTGAAGCTTACCGTTTACAAAAACAATCCAATCAAAATTTTCTTCTCCAAGGTGCAGTTCATCAAACTGTTCTTTAGTGATATTGTGGCTCTCTTTCGGGAAGAAGTTGTAGCTTTTTTCCGTGATTTCCTTTAGATTGGTATATTTATATTCTTCGTCTTTTTTTGTCGGAAAACCAAGGTTGGCAAATCTTTGAAGAGCTGCTTTTCTGCTGTCATCCAGAAACCTGTGACGAAGACTCTCCAAAAATTCATTATGGTTCTCTATAATTTGTTCTTTTAATGCCATTACTGGTATATCTGTGGTTTGCACCATTTTTTCTTTTTTTATTAACTAAAATATTGTTATTCCGAGGAATAGGGAACCCAATTTTTAATATTAGAGATTCTTTTTCGCCACATTTTATGAATGATTACAAAAAAAGTTAATCTCTGAAATAATATATATTCGACTTAGTTAAGAAGCCAGTCGTAACCTTTTTCTTCAAGTTCTAATGCCAAAGACTTGTCTCCTGTTTTGATGATTTTTCCATCTGCTAAAACGTGAACGAAGTCAGGCTGAATATAGTTTAGCAATCTCTGATAGTGCGTAATCAAAAGAACTGCATTTCCTTCATTTTTAAAATGATTTACTCCATCTGCCACGATTCTTAAAGCATCAATATCCAATCCTGAATCGGTTTCATCAAGAATAGCCAGTTTAGGATTAAGCATCATCATCTGGAAAATTTCATTTCTTTTCTTTTCACCTCCGGAGAACCCCTCGTTCAATGATCTTGAAAGGAAATCTTTTTTGATTCCTAATTTTTCAGATTTCTCACGGATTAATGCAAGCATTTCTTTTGCCGGCATTTCTTCCAGTCCGTTTGCTTTTCTCGTCTCGTTCAAAGCAGCTTTGATAAAGTTCGTTACAGAAACTCCCGGAATTTCCACTGGATACTGGAAAGAAAGGAAAATCCCTTTGTGAGCTCTATCTTCCGGAGCATCTTCGCTGATGTCTTCTCCCTGGAAAAGGATCTCTCCACCAGTTACCTCGTAATCTTCTTTTCCTGCGATTACAGAAGAAAGGGTAGACTTACCAGCTCCGTTGGGTCCCATGATCGCGTGAACTTCGCCCGGCTTTATTTCAAGATTAATACCTTTTAATATTTCTGCGCCATCTTCAATTTTGGCGTGAAGGTCTTTAATTTGTAACATTCTTGCTAACTTTTGCTTTTTATAATTGTATGAGCTTCTTTCCTTTATGTACACATCGTCTTTATATTAGAATATCTCCTCAATAGACGGACAGAAGCTTTTTATATTTTATGTTTATAATAATCTTCAATGAAGACTATAACTTATATTTCCGTTTTAACTTAACGGTTTATCATCGGATAAAAACTCTGAAAACCTTGCCTTTAAATCAGTTTGTTCTTATCTGAAGGATTCTTTTTTGATCATATTATCCTACTGAACCTTCTAATGAAATCTCAAGTAATTTCTGAGCTTCAATAGCAAATTCCATTGGAAGTTTGTTCAAAACTTCTTTACTGAAACCATTCACAATCAGAGCAATGGCTCTTTCTGTATCAATACCTCTCTGGTTACAGTAGAAAATCTGATCTTCCCCGATTTTTGAAGTCGTTGCCTCGTGCTCTAACTGTGCCGTAGGATCTTTAATTTCAATATAAGGGAAAGTATGAGCGCCACATTCATTACCCATCAATAAAGAGTCGCATTGTGAGAAGTTTCTTGCTCCTTTTGCAGAAGGCATTACTTTCACCTGTCCTCTGTATGAGTTTTGTGATTTCCCGGCAGAAATACCTTTTGAAATAATCGTTGATTTGGTATTCTTTCCGATATGGATCATCTTTGTACCTGTATCTGCATACTGGTGGTTGTTGGTTACCGCAATAGAGTAGAATTCTCCGATAGAATTGTCACCTTTAAGAATACAAGACGGATATTTCCATGTTACTGCAGAACCTGTTTCTACCTGTGTCCAAGAGATTTTTGCATTTCTTTCGCAAAGTCCTCTTTTCGTTACAAAGTTGAATACTCCTCCTTTTCCTTCTTCATTACCAGGATACCAGTTCTGTACCGTTGAATATTTGATCTCGGCATTGTCTAAAGCAATAAGTTCTACAACTGCTGCGTGAAGCTGGTTTTCATCTCTTGATGGTGCTGTACATCCTTCAAGATAAGAAACATAACTTCCTTCATCAGCTACAAGAAGTGTTCTTTCGAACTGTCCTGTTCCTGCCTGGTTGATACGGAAATAAGTGGAAAGTTCCATTGGGCATTTTACCCCTTTAGGAATATAACAGAAACTTCCGTCAGAAAATACTGCGGAATTCAAAGCTGCATAAAAGTTATCTCCTCTCGGAACTACTTTTCCAAGATATTTTCTTACTAAATCTGGGTGGTTTTTAATAGCCTCAGAGATGGAGCAGAAAATGATTCCTTTCTCTGCCAACGTATCCTGGAAAGTGGTTTTCACAGAAACTGAGTCCATTACAATATCTACGGCAACTCCGGAAAGTCTTTTTTGCTCTTCAATATTAATCCCTAGCTTTGCGAATGTCTTCAACAACTCAGGATCTACTTCGTCAAGACTCGCCAGTTCAGGCTTTACTTTGGGAGCAGCGTAGTAACGGATTGCTTGAAAATCTGGTTTTTCATATTTGATATTGGCCCATTCAGGTTCTACCATTTTCAGCCAGATTTTAAAAGATTCCAATCGCCATTCAGTCATCCATTCCGGTTCCTCTTTTTTAGCAGAGATCGCACGGATGATGTCCTCATTTAAACCAATCGGGAAATCTTCATAATCAATCTTCGTTTCCCAACCGAATTCATATTTTTTATTTTCTAGATCGACTCTTAAATCGTCTTCTGTATATTTACTCATTACTTTTTTTTAGATTTCAGATTTTAGATTTCAGAATTCAGAGTAGCTCTGAGGCCTGACATCTAGGATCTAATGTCTTTTCTCTAAAGACTAAATGATTCCCCGCATCCACATGTTCTGGATGCATTCGGGTTGTTAAAAACAAACCCTTTTCCGTTCAATCCTCCTGAATACTCAAGAGTTGTTCCTGCTAAATAAAGGATGGATTTTTTATCTATAATAATTTTAATGTTATTATCTTCAAAAATCTGATCTGTGTCTGTTTTTTGGTTATCAAACTTTAAAACATACTCTAAACCAGAGCATCCGCCGCTTTTTACCCCTACTCTTATATAATCTTCAGCAGGGTTAAAACCATCTTCCGTCATTAACTGGATGGCTTTCTCCTTTGCATAGTCTGATACTTTTATCATTGTATTTATTTAGAATGATTTAATGATGCAAAAATACGAACTAATTTCCGCAATCTCAAATCGAAGATATCTATTTTAATGATTCTGATATTAATAGCAATTTCTGAGAGGATAAATTATGTTAAAAAATGATAAGTTTTGCCATTCAATGTGAAGATTTCATTACCGATTTAACCTTGAATCATATTTTCGATCTATAAATAAAATTTATAATGGGCCAAAAAATAATAGTTTTTTTTGTGTTATTTTTCACTGCAGTGTCTTACGGGCAGACTACGAGATTTGTTTACGAAACGCTGGTAAATCCAGATTCAATCAATCTTGTAAGCATGAAAAGTGAAAGAACTTTCCTGGATATTAAAGGAGATCATTCCTTATTTATCAGCGAAAATAAATTGAAAAGAGATTCTCTTTTTGCAGAAATACGGTCAGAAATAAAGGAAAACAAAACAGAGGAAAAAGATTTTTCAAAAATGGATGGAAGAAAACATTTTGAACCTACTTTTTTTGAATATTTTATTACCAAGACAATTCCGGACCAGAAAGTGTACTATTATGAGAAGATGTTCGGAAAACAAATTTACTATCAGGAAGACAGACCGCTAAAATGGGAAATGACCAATATTGTTGAGAAACAGAATGGATATTCCGCCCAAAAAGCAGTTACAGAGTTTGGAGGAAGAGTCTGGACAGCATGGTTTACCAAAGAAATTCCACTGTCTGACGGTCCTTACAAGTTTTCAGGATTGCCGGGACTGATTGTAAAACTGGAAGATGATAAAGGTGATTACAAATTTGATCTTATGAAAAAGATCATTGTTAAAAATGCTTTTGAAGAACAGATAAATTCTGATGCCAAACAAAGTACAAGAGTTAATTTCCACGGAGATAAGGCCGCTTTGGTGCTTGAGTTTGGGAAAAACAAAAAACCTATGATGATGAGAGGTGGGCCGGGAAGTATAAATTTCGGAGACGGAAAACAGGGTGGAGATATGAACAGAGGCGGCGGTCATGGAGGTGAAAGAATGCATAGAGGAATGGGGGATGGAAATCAGCATTCTGCTATGTTACAAGGCTCATCTGTAGAAGGTTCTTCCTTTACGAATGTATCCCGGAACCCAATTGAATTAAAATAAATAAAAAATATAAATGAAAAAATTAGGCATTATCGCATTGGCACTCTTCATACAGAATGTTTCTGCACAGACAAACAGGTTTGTGTATCAGGTGACTATGAAGCCTGATGCAGAAAATAAAACAGATATCAAGACTGAAAATGCTTATCTGGATATTTCTCCGGAAAAATCAGTGTTTTATTCTGAAAACAGAATCAAAAGAGACTCTATTATGCAGAAAGCATTTCAGGGTGGAGGCGGAAGAGGAAGTATCAACAGAGATCAGATGGAAGGGTTGAGGACTAATATCAACTATTCTGTAGAAAAGGATAAGGCTAATCAAAAGACGTATTTTAAAGACAGAATCGGGCGGGATCTCTATTCGTATGAAGAAGACAGGCCTCTGAACTGGAAAATTGAATCGGAAACGAGAAAAATTGGTGAATACAAAGTTCAGAAAGCTGAAACCGATTTTGGTGGAAGAAAATGGACAGCATGGTTTACCACAGATCTTCCTTATCAGGACGGACCTTATAAGTTCGGAGGACTTCCGGGACTGATTATAAAAGTGGAAGATGATAAAGGAGATTATTCTTTCGATTTAATGAAGAATTATAAAATTGCTGAGTTCCCGACATTGAATCAGTTTGGAAATACTTTAAAAGTAAAAAGGGCAGATTATCTAAAGCAGCAACAAAAGTTCAAAACGGACCCAATGTCATTCATGAGCCAAAGCGGCGGGCAAGGTGGTTTTTCGACTACTGTGAGAGCTGGAGGAGGCGGAAGAGGGCCTGGAGGAGGTGGAAATCAGAATCCTGCTGATATGAGAAAGAGAATGGAAGAAAGGGTAAAAGAAGAAGCCAGGAAAAATTCCAATCCAATCGAATTGCAATAAATAAAAGATGCGGTCTTAAGCTAAGACCGCATTTATTTTATATCACCACAATAATTGTGATTCAACTATTTTAATAGCTGGTTGAAAGTATCACCTTGTCTGATATCACCAGTGTTGTATCCTTTCATAAACCATTCTTTACGTTGTGCAGAGGATCCATGGGTAAAGCTTTCCTGATTCACATATCCCTGTGCTCTTTTCTGAATATTATCATCTCCAACGGCTTCTGCAGCATCTATGGCAGATTCTATGTCTCCAGGTTCCAGAATATGTTTGCTGTCATTGGTCCTTTTTGCCCAGACTCCGGCATAGAAATCGGCTTGTAATTCTGTAGCAACAGATACTCTGTTCATCTGTTCTTCAGAATATCTTCCACTTCTTCTTAAGGCATCCACTTTTTGAGTCGTTCCTAGAAGTGTCTGCACATGATGTCCTACTTCGTGGGCAAGAACATAAGCTACTGTAAACTCAGTTACCTTAGCTCCGAATTTTTGCTGAAGCTCACCAAAAAAGCTCATATCCATATAAACTTTCTGATCTGCCGGACAATAGAACGGGCCCATGGCAGATTGCGCTGTACCACATGCTGAAGAAGTTGTATTTTCAAAAAGAACAACCTCAGGAGCACTGTAAGTCATTCCGTTTTCCTTAAAAATCTGATCCCAGGAAAGAATATTCCATTTGGCCATCATATCGACCATTTCTCCTATCTGTTTTTCACTGGCTGTAAGTTCTCTTTGCTCTCCGGAATTTCCTGAAGACTGCATGCTGCCGGAATTCAAAATACCGGATGGGTCACCTCCCAAAAAGAACACGATGGCTGCTATAATTAAAGTTCCGAGTCCACCTCCTACAATCATACCGCCACTTCCGCCTCCTGAACCACGGCGGTCATCAACGTTTCCGCCTCTGTCGTCTGTCCATTTCATATCAATAAATTTATGGGTTAATTTAACTATTTTAAGCCAAACTATAAGCGAAAAATACTAGATATTTATCTGTTGAGTTGTTTTGTTTTGAGCCAGTAAGAAGTAGACTGATAGGCTGATACAGCATCCTCTACCAGTTTCTGATCTGGATCTTTTAATAATTTTTCGTCGTAATACAGTTTAAACTCCGGTTTCAGATCACTTTTTTCCAGTTCTAAAGAATATTGCTTTACCTTTTTAACCGGCGAAATAATGGTCAAACGCTCACCTTTGATAAATCCAAGATCCTGATAGGTTGCCACATACGCTTTAGGCTGGAATTCCTGTCTGAAGACATCCTGACCCAAAAATTTAGACTGATAGTTGAAATTTAATAATCCCATAAGAGTAGGCATTACATCTATCTGAGACATCAGCGCATCGAATTTCTGAGGCTGAATAAATCCTTCAGAGAAGATCATCGCAGGAATTCTGTATTTATCCATCGGAAGTTCTGTTTTTCCGGCACTGGATGCACAGTGGTCTGCAATGATGACAAAAACTGTGTTTTTATACCAGTCTTGTTTCTTAGCCATATCGAAGAACAATTTAAGCGAGTAATCCGTATATTTTACACCACCTTCACGGGATTTTGCTGTTCCCGGAATATCAATTCTTCCGTCAGGATACGTAAACGGTCTGTGATTGGAAACCGTCATCCAGTGATTGAAAAATGGTTTTCCGGACTTGGCTTCAGCATTCATTACCTGAATAGCTTTTCTGGCCATATCTTCATCTGCAACTCCCCAAACATTGGCAAAAGTGATTTCTTCAGGTTTAAAGTTGTTTCTGTCTACGATACCATAGCCGTTTCCTCCGAAGAAGTCCTGCATATTATCAAAATAGCTGTATCCGCCGTATAAAAACTTGACATCATATCCTTTAGACTTGAAAACACTTCCGGTTGTGAATTTATTCTTATTGTCATCTCTCTTGATGATACTTTCTCCTGCAGTAGGAGGAATACATAATGTCAAAGCTTCCAGTCCACGTACCGTTCTGTTTCCGGTTGCATAAAGATTAGTAAACATCAGTGATTTATCAGCAAGGCTATCCAGGAAAGGAGTGATTTTTTGTGTATTACCATAATGTTCCATGAAATCAGCAGAAAGACTCTCGATAGAGATCAATACTACGTTTTTCTTCACTTCCGGTTGTTCTGCAACAACAGCTCTTGATAAAGTGTGTTGCGGATATTGGCTTAAGAAATTCTTTTCGGCCTGCTGTTGGTTAATCTGCGAGTAAAACTGGAAATAATCCAGCTCATTATGAGTAAATGCCCAGTAGAACTTAGGAAGCCCGTTGGCTTCAATTTCGTCTGCAAAAACATTATCGGATCTGATTTGCATCAAAGAAGGTATTGCAAGAGCACTAAGTGCACAAAGTACCATATAGCTGCCCAGAAGAACCATTTTTTGCTTAAAATCCGGAAGTTCCAGCAGTTCATCTTTTGTTTTCTTATAAATAAACCATGTGATGGTAAGGGTAACAATCATGATGGCAGAAAACAATGGAATTACAGGGTAACTTTCCATGATATTTCCAATCACCTCATTGGTGTAAATAAGATAATCTACAGCAATAAAATTATAACGAACCCCAAATTCATTGTAGAAGAAGTATTCACTGACTCCGTTGAAAATGATCAGAAGAACATATAATAGTAATGTGATGAAATATAATGTATTACGGATCTTAATTCTTTGTGTAGGAAGAAACAGCATCAATCCGAAGAAAAGCGTTTTTATTCCTACGAAAACAAGAGCAACTTCCATGATAGAACCTCCATACTGCTTGAAAATGTTGTTCGGAACAAGCCAGATATAAAGGAAGAATAGAACTAATGCTCCCAAAATAAGATAACCATAAGGCTTTTTATATTTGGAATTGGAAAGAAAGAGGAAGTAAAGGGCAAGAATAGAGCTGGCCAATATGAAAACAAAAACGTCATTCACCAGGCCTATCAGCAAAACTTTTACGACTTCAAAAAATCCAAAACTAGCGGTAGTAATAGGATGAAAAAAGAATACTGTTCTTATTATTAATGAAATAATAAGATAGAAAATTCCTAAATACAGGAAGGGTTTTATTTTTTTTAAAAACATGTATTGTCTGCCTTTATTAATTTTCACAAAGATAGTTTTTGTAGGGAACTTTTGACGGAAAAAAAGTAAAACATCCTTTTTATTAATAAGATTTAAGAATTATTTATATACTAATAAAAAAGGACTATTAAAAAATAGTCCTATTATATCGTCGAAGTTAATAAGTGGTTAAGAGTGTCCGAAACCGATATTTCCTTTTTTGTCAGATAATTTCTTTTTGAAATCAATCATTCTAAGAGCTGTAACGGCTGCTTCCACTCCTTTATTTCCAAGATCTCCACCGCTTCTTGCAATAGATTGTTCTTTGCTATCATCCGTTAATACGCAGAAAATTGTAGGAGTATCTGTCATGATGTTACAGTCTTTAATTCCCTGTGCTACTGCAGAACATACATAATCAAAATGAGGAGTTTCTCCACGGATTACACATCCGATAGAAATTACTGCGTCATATTTTCTCTCTTTGCAAAGCTGCATGCTTGCATAGCTTAATTCGAAAGCTCCCGGTACAGAGAAAAGTTTGATGTTTTCAGGTTTTACTCCTTCTTTTTCAAGGATTTCCAAAGCTGCATCACGAAGATTGTAAGTTACAAAATCATTCCACTCAGAAAAAACAATGCCGATAGAAAAATCTTCGGCATTAGTTATATGAAGTGGCTTGTAATCGGATAGATTAACTGTTGCCATTTTTTAATAATATTTAGTCATTTCAATATAAGAATCAGACATTCCGTTGTCGTAGTCCTGATATTTTTCATCAATTGCAGAGAAGTATTTTTTAGCTTCTGCATTTTTCTTTAATCCTAATGCAACGATACCTGCTTTTCTTGTGAAATAATAAGTTGTATAAGGATCATCAGATGCTGATGCCGCCTGATCTAGCAAACCTAAAGCCTCATCATTTTTGTTAAGACCTGATTTTGCATCTGCCATAGCACCGTATTTCATTGCCATTAAAGTTTTGTTTTTGGAAGAGAATTGATCCAAAAGATCATAAGCTTCCTGGAACTTTCCTTCTTTAAATTTTAATAACCCGGCATTGTAAGAAGAAAGTTTACCGATTTCAGTAGAAGAATATTCGTTTGCTGTACCTATAAAACCAGGATTAGCAGCAGATTTTCCACCCAAAGCATCTTTATCTTTACCTTCAGCAAGGTTTTTCTGAGCAGCAAGGAAACTTTTCACAGCTTCAGTGTTCTTTGGAGCAATTACAAATTGCTTATAAGCAAAGAATCCTAAAACTCCCAAAATCAAAGCTCCAAATACAAAACCTAGTGGCTTTGAATATTTTTCAACAAATCTTTCAGTGTTTAAAGCCTCTCTGTCAAGGTCTTTAAAGAACTCAACTGTTTCTTTACCTTCTTGCTCGTTCTGAGCACTCTTTCCCAATTTTGCCATAAGTTTTTAAAAATTGAAATGCAAATTTAATTGTTTCTGAGAGATTTACAAAATACTTTGTGAGTATTATTGATGAAATCTTGTGAATTGTTAATCGTGAATGATGAATTTATTAAAAAAAGATGCTTCGACAGGCTCAGCATGACACTTCTAATCTTACAGTAAATTATTAGCCATTGTCATGCTGAGCGGAGTCGAAGCATCTATCTTTATCTTGTTAGGATCAATCTTAATACCCTAAAATATGATAGATTTCTGCACCAAATTTTTTCAGTTTTTCATCACCATTCAAGCCTTGTAAGCCGATAAGAAAACTAAACTGTGAAACAATTGCTCCTTGTTTTTCTACCAACTTGGCGGCAGCTTCAGTAGTTCCTCCTGTTGCTAAAAGGTCATCGTGGATTAAAACTCTTTGTCCAGGTTTTATCTGCCCTTCACGGGTTTCAATAATGGCACTTCCATATTCCAGATCATATTTTTCTGAAATGACTGGCGGAGGAAGTTTTCCTGCTTTTCTGATTAAGATGAATGGAACTTCCAATGCTACCGCAATAGCGATTCCAAAAAGGTAACCACGGCTTTCAATTCCGCAGACTGCATCTATTTTCCCTTTACTGAAGGCTACAAGATCTGCAATAACGTCTTCGTAAAGTTTTGGGTCTAAAAAGATCGGTGAAATATCCTTAAACTGTATTCCCGGAATCGGAAAATCTGGGATATTTTCAATTGTTTCTTCTAATCTTTTGATCAGTTCTGCTGAAGCCATTTATTAATTGATTTTATAGCTGGAAATTTTCCAGTCTCCATTTACATTTTTAAGCCCGAAAGTCACTTTTAAAGAAGTTGTCTTCCCGCTTTTATCCGTCACATCATAAGTAGCATTTACGCTGGCACCGTTAGCTGTAGCCCCATTAGTCGTAATGTTTTTTACGCTCACATTTTTCACAGATCCAAAACCTGAAGTAGGATTTGAGAAAGATTCATAGCTTCCCCAGCTTGGATTACTGGCTGTTTCGTATGCTGCTTTTAAGTTTTGAGAACTTACACTGTTCAGGAACTTACTTACTGTATTTTTAGGGTCTGCAGTAGGCTGCTTTGGTACAGCTGGTGTTGCAGGAGTAGCTGTTGCAGGATCCGTAGTTGGTCCAGAAGCAGCTGTTGGATTGTTTGGATCAATCACTGCACTTGGCTGCTCTGTTACCGCTGTTGAATCAGTTTTAGGGATTGCCGGAACTTTCAGAGCTGCTGCATTTACATCAAGACCGATTTTAGACATTTTGAAAGTCTTGGCAGTCGTTTTTACAGAAACCGTGATATCGATTTTGTTATCCACTACTTTCGCAGCAGGAATAGACGAGAACTTTAAATTGAATCCTTTAAAATTGTTATCCTGCATCAGGTTTTTAGCAGTAGCCAATCTTACACCATTACTGAAGACTTCAAGAGTTGCTTCAAGACCAGCTCCTGTGAAAGATACAGGGTTTCCGGCTGCATCTACAAGTCTTGGAACAATCTGAATTGCTGTAGGCGCTCCGGCTCCATCATCTCCTGTAGGTCTTGTAATAAGGCTTAGTGATCCTGCTTTTACATCATTAGGATCGCTTTCTTTAGCTTTATCATCCCCGAAGATATTCATTTCTCCAAGTGATGGTGGCGCAGTACTTGCCCATTCTATTCCGTTTTTCTGTGCAATTTCGTCAGCCAATGACATAATTTCAGGAACTTTCTTCCCGTTAATCAGTTTTCCAAGGGCTTTTAGCTCATTGATATCACCATCAGCTTCTACTCCAAATGTCTTAAGAATATAAAGAGCCTCATTAAACTTAATCTGTTTAATGGTTGGTAAACTGGAAGTCATATCATTGATACTTGACTGCAGTGTTTTAGTATTCGTAGCATCTACATGATCTTTCTTACATGCTGTAAAAAGCAACAGACTGAAAACAAGTAGAAAAGAAAACTTTTTCATTTTTATTTGGTTTGTTGCAAATTTAATAAAACCTTTATTAATACTGGATTTTATTTTCACTTTATGTTTTATGACTGGTTTTATTTCTTTTTCACAGTAGCCATAATCCTATATTTTTACTTTTTTTGAGGTTGTTCTTTTAGGTCTCCTTTGAAAAAATTACTGAAGATGGTCTGCATGTTGGGGAATGAAGCATCCTGCCAGTAAGAAGTTTTGTAGTTACTGTTTTCTTTATCAAATTTTACTTTTTCAATATCACTGTCGTTATTGAAGCTAAGTTCCGTAGGATAGAAATTAGTGTAAACGGCAATCTGATTGTATTCGGGTTCACTTTTGTGTTTAAGCTTAACAAAAACAAGTTCATTGTATTCA
>CBFQYI010000010.1:0-24763 GCA_965720825.1 uncultured Chryseobacterium sp.
CATATCTTCCGTCCGCAAAAGGAAAATCAAAAATACGTAAGCTTCCACCGTCCGGAGAATATCCCGGTGTATCAGTATTACTCTGATCAGAGTAGGCGTAAACGTTATTTCCCCGAGTTATGGTATAGCTGTTGGCTCCGTCAGAATGCCAGCCTTCAGGAGATGCAGTAAGATCCCAGGGGTTACTGAGTATAGAACGGGATCCAAATGTAGGTGCTTCTACCGGTAAGGGAAATACGTTATAAGATGCATTATTCGGCGTCAGCTTTCCCGGTATTTTTATTTTGTCCTTTCTTTCATCGGGTTTCGCATATGTCAGGTGAGACATTTCCGGTTCTTCAGAATCACTGTTGTCGTATCCGGTATCCTCAAAACTGCAACTTATGGTCATATTATCTTTGGCGAGTATTTCACCTGTGTCTGCATCAGCTATTACATGCCATACATCGGAAGAATTCCTGTCAGAAACAAATAATTCTTTTGCAAGTTTATATACCTTATTATTCTCAAAGTAGATATCAGCAGAGTAATTTATTTCAGAAATATCTTTCAGACCCAACTTGCTTTTAATAAGGTCTTCCAAAAGTTTTGCATTGATATTTTGATGATCATCCACAACGATATTCCTCTTAAATTCATTTCTCTCTGAAATAATTTTATTTTCCCTGATTACAACTTTACCAAGAGCATCATAGACTCTAAGCCCTTTATAGGTTTGTTGCACATCCACAATTCTGGCTCCAAGACTTTGGGAAAGATCTTCATTCAGAATAATAATTCCTGATGCATCGCTATTACTCTTTTGTGCTATCTGCCCGTTCTTGTGATAATACTCCTGAATAAGTTCTGCAGAATTTTGAGCACAAACATTTTCGAAAGCAAAAAATGCGGCCACCGAAAAAGGCACTAAAAAAAAATTTTTATTCATATTGTTTTTTTAAGGTAGATAAATATATAAAACACTAAAATCTAACAACTTATAAAAAAAATAAAATCACAAAAACCACCGATATTTCTGTATTTTTAATTTTTTTTAATCATATTATTTATTCTTTTAAAGTTTTTGTTTTATAATTTTAACTTTTAGAGAAGATCATTTTTTTGATAAATGCACACAGAATCAGCTTTTTTATCAAAAAAAGGAGACTTATTGGGTATCCTCTTTCTTTTTGATCCTTGTTGCCGGCATTTTACTTTTAACCATTCTTTCTCTGTCTTCCAGTATTTCGAGCGCAGCCCTGTTGTAAGCAAATTTTTTAGCTTCTTTAAGGGTTGCCAAAGCTTGTTTGTATTCAAATTTTCTTTCCTGCAGAAGAGATAGACAGTTCAGAATTTCCGACTTATCAATACCCTTTAGTTTCAGAGAAAATTCAATCAGTTTTTCTGCTTCTTTGTAATCTTCATTATTCAAAAGACATTCAATATAATATTTGGGAGTATTAATATTCCCGATATTACTCTGTAGGGCTTCATCAAAGTATTTCTTTGCTGTTTCATAATCCTTCAATTCTTCTGAATATACTCTTCCCATGAGACAAAGGCTGTCTGCATCTTCGGGCTCATAGGACAGGGCGTAGTTCAAAGCATCCATACACTCAGAAAGATTGAATGGAAAGTAATCTAATGCTTCAAAATAATATTTACTTTTAGTTAAGATCATTTCTGTAGTTTTTTAATTCATTTTTCAAGACATTCCTTTGTTTTTTGAATGTCTTGTCTTCGTAATTTTTTTTAAAATCTGTTCCTGAAAATGTACGAACCGGATTTCCGCGTTCTACCTGCATTTGAAGAGCCCAGGTTTCTTTCAGTTTTCTTTCCAGTTGTTGAATATAAACTGCCATCACCTTTTCTTTGAGTCTGATAACAGACAATTTTTTATTTTCCAGCTGTGAACGGGAATCCTGTACAAAAACTGTTTCATTGGTAGGAATATGGGTGGCACGTACAGCGGTATTGACCTTGTTTACGTTTTGCCCTCCACTTCCCTGGCTTCTTGCAGTCTGAAACCGGATATCTTTTTCATGAAAATCAATCATTTTTACATTTTTCAGTTCGAAAATTCCGATGAACCAATTGCTTCTTTTATGGAGCTTCCTGAATGTACTTTTTCCCATCCAGCAAACGCTTCCCAGCCAGCTTTTTAAAAACAAGCTTAGATCTTTTCCTTTTAAAAGCAGCGTAACTGATTTTAATGTCAGATTTTCATCCCCGTTTTCACGATGAATGATTTCGTATTCTATTGTATTTTGTTTTGCCTCTTTAAGAAAGACCTTCAAAACCTTGGCTACTACCCACTGACATTCTAAAGGTCCTCTTCCCGAAGTGATCTGTATTAATTTTTCCATTTTTTATGTTGGCATTTTGCTTAATAAAGGGTTTCCTACCGGATTTATTCCCTTTTCTAATAGTTCTTTTGCAGCCATAACTGACCAGCATTTGTCACTGGAGTGAATATTCCTGTAAAAAGAAAGTAAAATATCAGGCCTCACAACGGTAAAACCATTAGTTTCAATTGTTTCAAGATCATCTTTTTCAAAGAAATCTATGGTAATTCTGTGAAATTTTTCATTTTCCAGCTCAACCGTTTTTTCATATCTGCGAAAGTTTTCTTCACTCGGCAGATGATCATATCGGGTCCAGACTTTCTGGAATCCTTCCTGCTGAAGAATGATAACTACTTCTGTTACATTTTCTTTTTTTACAAAAACATCAATATCCTTGTGGTCATGGACATGTTTGTATTCTGTATGTCCTGTTTCTGACATGAAATGCCAGGCCCATACACACGATAAAATGACTTTATATTTTAATATATTTAAAATTTCGAGCCCTAACCGGATTCTGAATTCCGGCCAGACTTCACCGTATCGTTTTATGTTATGTGGTGCTCCCATTTCTTTAATTTTAAAATATTTCTTTATTAAACCTTATAGGTTTTTGAAACCTATAAGGTTGTAAAGTATGAGATTAATTATTTGTCCATTCTCACAATTCTTGGCTGAAATGTTCCCAGAATATCTACCAGCTCACTCTGTGCATTCATCACTTCATTGATATCTTTGTAGGCCATAGGTGCTTCTTCCGCATTTCCGCCCATCAATGTGACATTTTTTAGTTTCAGTTCGTTTTTGATATCATGCTGAGTGAAAAGGCTTCTGCATTCTCCTCTTGAATAGGCTCTTCCTGCGCCATGTGATGCTGAATTCAAAGATTCCGGATTTCCTTTTCCGCGAACGATGAATCCTTTTGCCGTCATCGATCCTGGAATCATTCCCAATTCGTTTTCATTAGCAGGGGTAGCTCCTTTTCGGTGAACAATCACTTCTTTACCGTTATGAATTTCTTTCCATGCAAAGTTGTGATGGTTTTCAATTCTGGCTTTTACTCTTCCTCCGACTGCTTTTACGAGCCTTCTGTGAATATCATCGTGACAGGCTGAAGCGTAATCTCCGGCAAGATTCATGGCCGTCCAGTATTCCAGTCCAAGATGGGTACTCAAATCCAGCCATGCGAAGTTTTGTGCTTCTTTTGGCAATGGACATTGTTCTGTTGCCGCTCTTGAATAGTACTGTGCGATTTCAGCCCCCAGACCTCTTGAGCCACTGTGAGAAAGTATTCCCAGATATTTTCCTTTTGGGAGGCCAATTTGTTCATCCTCTTCAGTAATTTCCACTTCTCCGAATTCTACAAAGTGATTTCCTCCGCCTGAGGATCCCATCTGTTTGATGGCTTTTCCCTTTAATCTTCTTAAGATCGGGATCATATCGAATGTATCTCTGTCGAAAATCTCATGGTCTATGTGAGATTTATGCGTTTCATACATTCCGAATTTTGTATGTTCGGCAAGCGCTTTTTCATATTTATCTCTTGCTCCTTCAAGATATGAAATAGGAGTATCCAAAATACTAAGGCTCATTCTGCAGCCAATATCCATTCCTACTCCGTAAGGGATTACCGCATTTTCTACTGCCAGAACTCCTCCTATGGGAAGTCCGTACCCGCTATGGGCATCCGGCATTAATGCTCCCTGAGTAGAAATAGGTAGTTTCAAAGCAGTGTATAACTGATTTTTTGCCTCTTCTGAAATATTGTTTCCAAAAATCTGAAAGGAAGCACGCTGTGAATTCAGCATTCTTTTTTCTGTTTTTTTGGATGAAAGCAGGGTTTCTGCAATTTGTCCGAAAGTCAGATCTTTTTCAAATTCTTCCGGATTCAGCAGGATTTCCTTTAAAAGAGATTTTACGTGGTGAATATTCTTTGTTGCAAAATTTCTTTTCATGACTTCCAATGCTACGTTTACGCTTTGATTATTTGGATAGCCCAGTTTTAATATATCTTTTCCTTTTAGTTTTAAATTTCCCATTGTTTTTGTTTTAAATAACAGTTGGACTTATATGTCCAGTAAGCTTTCTGCAATCTCTGTTGCAGACATTGTGCAGGTAACATATTTCCTGCTTTTGATAAGTGCGATATCATCTCTTTTCCTTTTCCATGGATATGACCTGCTATAAATTGTTTTGTGGATAATTCCTCTAATTTTATGCTGCCCTAAATAATCGTCCAGTTCTGCACACTCTTTTTCTAATTCAAAGTTTACAGGTTTATAATGAGTGATCATATTAGGTCTTGTACGCAGGGTAAATCTCCAGGATTCAGTAAATTCGTAGTAAGGCACATAAATTTTTCTGGCAGAACAATATTCTTCCTGTTTCAAAAAATACTGCCGTTCTCTTGGGGTCAGTCCAAATTTTGGATCATTCCAGGAATAGGAAGAGATCTGCTTGAGTTTCTGTTCTCTTGCCACATATATTCTTCGTCCGAATTTTCTTTTCTTTTTCAAAAACTGGCGACTTTCCGAATACATGTAGGTATTGATCTTCTTTAAAATTCCTTCGAAAAAATCTCCGTCTTTGGATCTCATGACATCTTCCCTTACTGCGAAGAATCTTACAAATCCTCTCTGATAGGGTTTATCCAGAGGAATCCATGGGATATTTCTTCTGATATCCCAAAGCTCATCACTACGTCGATATTTTTTTCTTATCTGCTTTTCTACATCTTTTCTAATTGCTCTTTTTCTGCTTCTCTCGCTTCTCAGGCGGAAAAACAGAAGGTTATCATTTTCCATTGCTAACAAAAGTCTGATGTGAGATCGTAGAAACTGGTTAGTTTTTATCTCACATAACTTCAAATCAACTAAAATATTAGTTGAATGGATTAATAATAGACGGCTACAGTGTGAGGATATAATTCACCTGTTTCGTCTGTAATAACACTATAAAAGATTTCGGGGAAACTTGAAGTTTGAAATATTGCGCAATAAAAAACCCGAAATCTCTACGACTTCGGGTTTTGATATTTCATTGTACTGTTATTCTAAGAATGTACCAAACCGCGAAGCCTTACCACCATAAGTGGCAATACAACTGTAGAATTCTGTTTTGTTCTGAACATTGCTTCGTCGTTTTTTATTGGTTAAACTTGATTTTCAGGTGCAAATATATAAATTTTTCTGAAAATCAAAATTATTTTTTTCACTTAAGGTGAATAATACTGAGAAAAATAGCATCAATAACTTTTGTCATTCGCTTGGTGGTGATGATTTTATTTTTCTAAAAATCTTTCTAAAATTTCCACGGCACATTTCGGAAGGTTGGTTCCGGGTCCGAAAATAAAGTCAGCACCGTTGGCATAAAGGAATTCATAATCCTGTTGCGGAATCACTCCTCCTACAACGATGGTAATATCGTCTGCTCCCAGTTTGGAAAGTTCTTCCACTACCTGAGGAACTAATGTTTTGTGTCCTGCAGCCAATGAAGAAACTCCTAAAATGTGAATATCATTTTCTACCGCTTGCTTGGCAACCTCTTCCGGCGTCTGGAACAATGGAGCTACATCTACGTCAAATCCCATATCTGCAAATGCTGTTGCTACCACTTTTGCTCCTCTGTCGTGCCCATCCTGTCCCATTTTAGCGACCATTAGTCTTGGGCGGCGGCCTTCTTCTTCTTCAAACTTCTGAGTCAGATTAAGGGCTTTTTCAAAGTATTCATTTTTACCGGCATTCATTGCATATACACCAGAGATTGTTTTAATATTTGCTTTATATCTGCCAAAAGTTTCTTCCATGGCATCACTCATTTCACCGAGGGTAACTCTTCTTCTTGCGGCTTCGATACATAGGGCCAGAAGGTTTCCTGTTCCGGTTTTGGCGCTTTCGCGGATGTCATTCAGGATTTGCTCGACAGCTTCTGTATTTCTTTCTGCTTTGATCGTATTTAACCTTTCGATCTGTTTTCTTCGAACTTCCGTATTGTCAATATCCAGGATTTCTATTTGATCCTGCTTCAATGAAGATTTGAATGAATTGACTCCGATAATGAATTCCTCACCACTGTCGATCTTAGCCTGTTTTTTTGCTGCGGCTTCTTCAATTCTCATTTTTGGAATTCCGGCTTCGATTGCTTTGGTCATCCCTCCTTCCTGTTCTACCTCATCAATATACCTCATTGCTTCCTCAATCATTTGCTGAGTAAGGCTTTCTACAAGGTTACTTCCTCCCATAGGATCTACGACATCACATATTCCGCTTTCCTGCTGAAGAATGATCTGTGTATTTCTTGCAATTTTTGCAGAATAATCTGTAGGAAGGGCGATGGCCTCATCCAGTGCATTGGTATGGAGAGACTGTGTTCCTCCTAACGCTGAAGATAATGCCTCAATAGCTGTTCTTGTGATATTATTGAAAGGTTCCTGCTCTGTTAAAGACCATCCTGAAGTTTGTGAATGGGTTCTTAACGCCAGAGATTTTGGATTCTGAGGATTAAATTGTTTTAAAAGGGTTGCCCAGATATATCTTGCGGCACGCATTTTTGCAATTTCCATGAAATGATTCATTCCGATTGCCCAGAAGAAAGAGAGTCTTGGAGCGAAATCGTCTACGTTCATTCCTGCTTTTATTCCTGTTCTTACATATTCAAGACCATCTGCCAGTGTGTAAGCCATTTCAAGTACAGGCGTTGCACCAGCTTCCTGCATATGGTATCCGGAAATGGAAATGGAGTTGAATTTGGGAATATTTCGCGAAGTGTATTCAAAAATATCTGCAATGATCTTCATGGAAGGTGCCGGCGGATAGATATAAGTATTTCTTACCATGAATTCTTTCAAAATATCATTCTGAATAGTTCCGGAAAGTAACTCTTGTTTTACTCCCTGTTCTTCTGCCGCCACAATGTAGAAAGACAAAATAGGAAGTACAGCACCATTCATTGTCATGGAAACTGAAATCTGATCTAATGGAATTTCATTAAAAAGGATTTTCATGTCTTCCACAGAGTCGATGGCAACTCCTGCTTTTCCTACATCTCCCACAACTCTTGAGTGGTCTGAATCATATCCTCTGTGCGTTGCAAGGTCAAATGCTACTGAAAGTCCTTTCTGACCTGCAGCAAGGTTTCTTCTGTAGAAAGCATTGGATTCTTCAGCGGTAGAAAATCCGGCATACTGGCGGATTGTCCATGGTTTCTGAACATACATGGTGGAATACGGTCCTCTCAGATAGGGAGCAATTCCTGGAGAAGTCTGCGTTAATGATTCATCTTTTACATCTTTTTTTTCATAAGATGATTTAAGTTCAAGGCCGTCTTTTTCAAAATTGTAGATCTCTCTTTCCTGAGATGATACACTAAAATCCGGTTTTTTCACAGAAATTGTCTTTCGCATTCCAATTATTTTTGTCCCCGTAAAGTTAATTTTTTTGAGCGAAACATGAAACTTATGTTAATATTCTGTTTTTCTTGATTTTAGTAAAAGAAAATGACCGGACAAATGTCCGGTCATTCTTATGGGTATAAATTTAAATTATTTCTTTATCCCCATCTCAAATAAAGCAAATGATATAAGATCTGCATTCTCACTGATCACCTGATCTGTTGATCTTCCTGCTCCGTGGCCTGCATTCTTTTCAATTCTTAAAAGGATAGGGTTTTTACATGCTTGTTTTTCCTGAAGTTCTGCTCCAAATTTGAATGAGTGAGCGGGAACCACTCTGTCGTCATGATCACTGGTAATGATCATTGTTGATGGATAACAAGTTCCTGCTTTTACATTATGTACAGGAGAATAGGATTTCAGATATTCGAACATTTCTTTGCTGTCTTCGGCAGTACCATAGTCGTAAGACCATCCTGCTCCGGCAGTAAATTTATTATACCTCAACATATCCAAAACTCCAACTCCAGGGAAGGCTACTCTCGCAAGATCTGGTCTCATGGTCATTGTTGCTCCTACTAATAATCCCCCATTTGATCTTCCTGACAGCGCCATGTATTCTTTTGAAGTATAGCCTTTACTTTGAAGGTATTCTCCGGCCGCGATAAAGTCTTCAAAAACATTTTTCTTCTGCTGTTTTGTTCCTGCATCATGCCATTTCTTACCATATTCTCCTCCTCCACGGATGTTTGGAACAGCATAAATACCACCATTTTCCATCCAGATAGCGTTGACTACAGAAAATGACGGCTGAAGACTGATGTTGAAACCTCCATAAGAGTAAAGAATAGTAGGATTTTTACCATCCAGTTTAGTTCCTTTCTTATAGTTGATCATCATAGGAACTTTTGTGCCGTCTTTTGAAGTATAGAATACCTGTTCCGAAACATAATCATCCGGATTAAACTTCACTTTAGGTTTTTGATAGACTTCAGATTTTCCTGAGTCTACATTGAATTTATAGGTCGTTCCCGGCGTAATATAATTGCTGAAAGAGAAGTAAACATCTTTCTCTTTTTCTTTTCCTCCGAATCCGGAAATATTACCTTTGCCCGGAAGAGTAATTTCTCTCACCTGTTTTCCGGTTTTATCAAACTGTTTTACCTGATCTATGGCATCAATCATATAGGTTGCAAAGAAATATCCTCCACCTGAAGAGATTCCCAATACGTTTTCAGTCTGTGGAATTACATCTTTCCATGTTGCAGGAGCCGGATTAGCGATGGTAGTTTTTACAAGACGCATATTCGGAGCATCTTTATCTGTAAAAATGAAAAGATCATCACCTTGTGTATCTACGATGCTGGCATTGATGTCAAATCCGCTCATAATTTGTACAAAGTCTCCTCCTTTTTTAAGGTCTTTTATATACAGTTCATTACCATTCGTGGCATTGGCTGCAGAAATGATAAGATATCTCTGATCTTCAGAAACTCCAGCGCTCAAATATCTTCTTGGAGTTTTATCTCCTCCGAAAATCAATTTATCCTGAGACTGCTTTGTTCCCAATTTGTGAAAGTATACTTTGTGCTTATCCGTCATTCCGGAAAGTACTGTTCCTTCTTTAGGTTTGTCATAGCTTGAATAATAAAACCCTTCGTCTCCCTGCCATGAAATTCCGCTGAATTTTACATCCAGTAAAGTTTCATCAATCTGCTTTTTGGTCACAGCATCGATGATAATAATTTTATTCCAGTCGCTTCCTCCTTCAGAAATAGAGTAAGCTGCAAGGTTTCCTTTTTTATTGAATGAAAGATTGGAAAGAGAAGTCGTTCCTTTCTCTGAAAATTTATTAGGATCTAAAAATACTTCTGTTGCATTGGTCTTGTTGTTGGTTCTGTACAAAACAGATTGCGCCTGCAGACCATCATTTTTATAATAATAGGTATAATCTCCTTCTTTGAAAGGTGCTGAAATTTTCTCATAATTCCAGATATCTTTCAGCTGGCTTTTGATTTTATCCCTGAACGGAATTTTTGAAAGGTAATTCTGACTGTAAGCAACTTCTTCATCTACCCATTTTTTAGTAGGTTCAGAGTCATTCTCCAGATCTCTGAAAGGATCAGAAACTGCACTTCCGAAATAGGTATCTGTCTGGCTTCCTTTTAATGCTTTAGGATAATTCATTTTCTGAGAATAAAAAGATGCTGAAAACAATACTCCAGCGGTTAACAATATAGGTTTAAAATTCATACTGATCGGTTTTTCTCAAAAATACGCAAAGTATGTGAAATAAAAAAAGTCCCTTTATACGGGACTTTTTTTATTTATGCTTGTACTTTCCGCCTATTCATTGGCTCCGAAACTTTCAAAATAGAAATCGGTAAGATTGGAAACAATTTCATCCGGACTGCCATTCCAATAGTATATTTTATCGCCTTCTTTAAGTTCGTATAGACTAAAGTTCTGATCTGTTGTCACCGTTTTATCGGCATTTTTAAAATCCTTAACTGCCTGAACCAAATATTTTTTAAGGTCTTCTGTTTTTATTTTGTTCAGATCACCTTTTGGTCCGGAAGTCAGTTTTGATGGAACAAGAAAGCTCACAGAATAACTTACTTCTGCAATCTTTTGTCCTTCAACGTGTTCGTTTGGAACAACTTTTACGTCTTTAACAGTAAGTTTTCCCATTTTAAAGTTTCCAAACATAGCTCTGAAATAATCTTCAGCTTCTTTTTTACATGCTGCAGCCGTAGCTTTAGGAAAAGCGGCAAGAAAATTCTCTACACTGCCATTGATCATTTCCTGTGAAGTTTCTTTAAAATCCACCTGATAAGCAGTCTGTCCGTCTACCGTTGGTTTTAAATAATCATTGAGTTTATTCAATGCTGCGTCATCATTACTCACAAAAGTACCAAAAAAGAGTTCAAAGGCTTCTTTAGGTTTCTTTACTTCTGTCTGAGCCATCAGTTGCTGTCCCATTACGGTAAGCAACAGCAGGAAAATAATTTTGTAGTTTTTCATAGTTGATATTTTGTTTTGTTATTGGGAAAAACAAAGCCCCTGAAAAGTCAGAGGCTTTGTTTTTATATATTTTAATTTTAATAATTCTCTTCTTCCCCTTTCATCTTCTCTGCATTTTCTGCCATGATTACTGCGTCAATCATTTCAGAAATATCACCATTCATATAAGCATCAAGGTTGTACATAGATTTATTGATTCTGTGATCTGTAACTCTACCTTGTGGATAGTTGTATGTTTTGATTTTTGCAGAACGGTCTCCTGTAGATACCATAGATTTACGTTGTGCCGCGATATCTCCCTGTACTTTCTGTAATTCAATATCGTATAGTTTTGTTCTTAGCATTTCCATTGCCAACTCACGGTTAGCAAGCTGAGAACGAGCCTGTTGACAAACTACAACAAGTCCTGAAGGTTTGTGGGTAAGTTGAACTTTAGTTTCAACCTTGTTTACGTTCTGACCACCGGCACCTCCTGAACGGGAAGTCTGCATTTCAATATCTGCAGGATTCAGTTCAAAATCTACTTCTTCAGCTTCCGGAAGAACAGCAATAGTGATGGCGGAAGTATGCACTCTTCCCTGAGATTCAGTTTCAGGTACACGTTGTACACGGTGAACTCCGGATTCGAACTTCATGATTCCGTAAACGCCTTCTCCTTCCACTTTCATGATCAATTCCTTGTATCCTTTTGCAGCTTCGTTAGAATCTGTCACTTCATGTCTCCATCCTTTTGTTTTGAAATACATGGTATACATTCTGTACACATCTTCCACAAAGATAGCAGCTTCATCACCACCTGTACCTGCACGTAATTCCACGATAACGTTCTTGTCATCTGCAGGATCTTTAGGAATCAGTAATACTTTCAGCTCTTCTTCCAAACCAGGAATTTTAGCCTGAGCTTCCAGTTTTTCTTCTTTAGCCAGATCTACCAGGTCTCTGTCTGAACCATCTGCAATGATTTCTTCAGATTCTGCAATACTATCCAAAGCACCTTTGTACTGATCGTAAACTCTTACAATTTTCCCCAAATCACTATATTCTTTGTTCAAAGAAGAATATCTTTTTTGGTCTGAAATGACATCAGGCTGTATAATAAGGTCTGCAACCTCATTATATCTTTGTTTTATAGCTTCTAATTTTGGAATTAATGATTTAGACATTGTAGAAATTTTGTGGGTGCAAAGATAAGGATTATTAATTCAAAATTAAAATTCCGAATCATCATAAATTTTTGAGCATTAGGGATAAAGGGAATAAAACTGCAAAAAGGTAGATTTGCCAATCTGTTTATTCACCTTTCTGCATCATCAAAACTAAGTTTGAGATCCTTTAGAAAGTCTTCTGTCTATTAAATATAAAGCAATTCCTACAGCGATAATTCCCAATCCTATCAAGCTTTCTTTAGGATTATGAATGAATGTAAAGTAAAGAATATAAAAACTGAACAGTAAAAAAACTGCCGGGAAAATATGGAAAGCATTCGACTTAAAGATTTTCCTGTCCTTTTTCTTAAGGAAGAATACAGTAGAAATAGCCAGACTTGCAAAAAGCTGCAAAATAAAGGCTGTATAGACAAAGATTTCTTTAAAACTTCCGGTTAGAATAATAACAGCTGCAATTACTGCATGGGCAAAAATGGCTCTTACCGGAATTCCTTTTGCATTGCCCACTGACAATGGTTTCCAAATAGAGGTATGTTTTGCAAAAGCCTGTGTTAATCTTGATCCTACCCACAGATAACCACTGATGGTTGCAATAAGCTGCAGAGCAATAAAAATATTGACGATCTTTCCAAAAGCAGGTCCCAGCATATTGACAGCCGCTTCTCCCATCACATCTTCTTTTCCTGCCAATTGACTTACCGGAGCGTGTTTCAGCATAATATAATTCACTAAAATATAGCTTACCGTCACGAAAACAGTTCCTATAATAAGTGATTTAGGAAGATTTTTCTGAACATCTTTTATTTCTCCTGCGATATAAGATGCCGAATTCCAGCCTGTGTAGGAATAGGTTACAAATACCAGAGAGGTAGCAAATGCAGGAAGCATGATCTCATTCTGCCAGCTGTCACTGAAATTGAGACTATTACCTATTTGTGGTGAATCTGAAATTCCAACTCCTAGAATAACCAGTACAATAATAAAAGTTATCTTAATGAATGTGAAAAAGTTATGAAATCTACTGGATGTTTTCAGACTGAACGATAACGCAATGGCAACCAGGAAAATAGCTGCAATTGCAAATCCGTTTCCAAAAGAATACTCAAATACAGAAAGGTATTTCGACATGGCTAAAGCAGCCAAAGCAACCGGAGAAGAAAATCCAATAATGAGTGAGATCCAGCTTATCAGATATCCGAATATGGGATGATAAGTTTCTTTAAGATAAATAAAATCACCTCCGTTTCCTTTAAAATGTGAACCCAATTCTGCGTAACAAAACGCCCCAAATAAAGCAAGAACTCCTCCGATACTCCATAACAGGAAAATACTGTAGGTATTGGTAATATCGGATAATTGAAATCCCAGGGTTGTAAAAATCCCTGTTCCGATCATATTGGAAACTACGATGGCTGCTGCTGTTTTCCAGCCAATCTGATGTGAGGTAGTACTCATTTACTGATTAAAAATTAAAATTAAGCCTTCCGAAGAAATAATTCCCCAGCGTTCCCATCTGGACCGGTGCATATTTGAATACTCCATAATACGAATTTTCATAAATCTGGCGGTCCGGGAAGACATCAAAAACATTATTGGCTCCAATGGTAAAGTTGATACTTTTTGTGATATCATACCCAACGCTGATGTCGGTCACTACTTTTGGAGAGAATTCCTGAACTCCTCCAAAAGGATAACCATCTCTTATTACTTTGCCAAAATAGGTATTTCTTACGAGAAAATTGAACTTCCCAATTCCATAATTTAATCCTAATGATGCTTTTGTTTTGGGTGATAAAGTTTCAATGATATTAATCTGATCGGGACCAAAGAATTCATTCTGAGGGGTTCCTAAGTTTTCCGGAAAATGGAAGTCTGTGATTTTTGTTTCTGTATAGTTTCCGGCAAGATTGATATTTAATTTTCCCTTGCCAAGAATCCAGTCATAGGTTACTACAA
This sequence comes from uncultured Chryseobacterium sp., assembly GCA_965720825.1. Lineage (GTDB taxonomy): Bacteria > Bacteroidota > Bacteroidia > Flavobacteriales > Weeksellaceae > Chryseobacterium. The sequence goes on from CBFQYI010000010.1 coordinate 13,860, forward strand.
CATCAACTCCTTTTGTTTCGGTATCAATAGCATTAGCAAAAAATCTTCCGCTTTCTACCTTAAACTGATCTAATCTTTCATCAGTAATATTGCTGGTGATTACAATTCTGTCTTTTACTTTGATCCAGTATCCATCTACAGAGATCGACAGCTTGTTTAAAGGTCTTAAAGTAAATCCTGCACTTGCATTAACAGAGGTTTCCTGTTTAAGTTTATCAAATCCAAGAATTTCAGCGGCTTTGCTGTCATTACTAAAGATTCCTTTTGTGACAATCTTTGCGCCTGAAGTAGAAATATCGGCATAAGAGTTATTAAAATACTGCTGTTGCAATGATGGTGCTCTGAATCCTGTTCCTACCGCTGCTCTTACCGCATAATTTTTTACAAATTCATATCGCACCGCAAGCTTTCCGTTCAATGTATTTCCGAAATCTGAATAATTTTCAAATCTTGCAGCGGCATCAATGCTCAGTTTTTTATCTAAATCATAGGAAACATCTGCATATACTGCGGTGGAATGCCTGCCTTTCTTCAATGCATTGTCGGGAGAAAATCCGATAAAGGATTGAGATCCGCCCGCTCCCAATACTGCAGATCCTTCAGTGGCAACATTTCCATTGATGTCATATTGGGTATAAGATGCTTCGTCACCCGCTTTAATCTGGTATTGCTCAAATCTGAATTCTCCTCCGAAGGCGATATTGAAACGGTTTATGTTTTTGGAAACATCAAGATTAATGGTATTTTGAAGAAAGCTATGCGCTCCGGCATAAAAACGGGTAGGTGATTTTTCACCCAAAGAAGCATTATTGGTATTGTTTACATTATAATTGAAGGTATTACTTCCAAAGGTATTGCTGAGGTCAAAAAACCAGTCATTGACATTATATTTTGCTCCTACCGCGTAAGAAACATCGTATACCTGAGAGGCCAGAGTTGCCTGAAATCCGTTCGGATAAATGGATGAAACCACATTAGATTTTTCACTTGGAAGTCTTCGGAAACCAAAGCCGTTTCCTTCTTTGATGCTGAATCCTCCAAAAGAATACAGTTTAAAATTGTCATTAAAAGGGTATTCTGAATTGAAAAACAGCTGTCCCTGTCTGATTTGGGCATCTCCGATTTGAAAATTAAAATCGTCACGCGTTAATCCTCTTTTTTCAATTTCTGCATCATCTGCGGCTCTGGCAGCTTTTACGGCTTCCGCATTTCCAGCAAATTCATAGGCAAAATTATCTCCAAAAATATCCAGGTCGTGATTTTGCGTTCTAGTGGTTTTTCCTCTGTGGCTTAGCTGTAATGAAAGATTAATATAACCTTCTTTCTTTCCTAATGAGGCTCCATAATTAACTCCTGCCTGGTAAGTATCACCATCATTTCTTCCGGTTAATCCATAGGTAAGGCTTGCTGAAGCTCCGGTATTTTTCTTAAGAATTATGTTGATCACTCCTGCAATGGCATCAGAACCATATTGTGCGGCTGCTCCGTCTCTTAACACTTCTATTCTGTCGATAGCAATCACCGGAATAGTGCTTAGATCTGTTCCTACAGAACCATTTCCTACGGTATTCTGATAATTGACTAATGATGTAGAATGTCTTCTTTTTCCGTTAAGCAACACCAAAACCTGATCGGGCCCCATACCTCTCAAAGTAACAGGGTCAATATGTTCTGTACCATCCGAAGCAGACTGCCTCACTGCATTAAATGACGGAATCACATAGTTCAGAAGATCCTGAGCAGTCATTTGTGGAGAACTTCTCTGGATTTTATCGATGTTGATTACATCTACAGGAACGGGTGTCTCCAGCTTTGTTCTTTTGACATTACGGTTTCCCACGATGATAATATCTTCGATCTGTTTTCCTTTTTCCTCACTTTCCTGAGCAGCGACCAGAATTGCTCCAAGCAATAGTGCAGCTGTGCTTAATTTTTTCATTTTTGTTCTTGCCAATTAATAATACGGATCTGGCGGATCTTTCCGCAGATACACAAGACTTCAAGAAATGGAATTCATATAGAGTATTGACTTCACTTATCTCCCCCAAAGGGTTGGAATTAGCACCTTTACACTTCTGGAATCGTGTAGGTTGCTAAGGTTTCAACGGGCCAAATCCCTCCACCTTTCTTGATAAATCTACTGCAAAAGTAGACTATTTTTTTAAATGTACAAAAAGGCAAATTCGCGGATCTGCAAATTTGCCTTTTATTTTTTATGGAACTTGTTTACACTTTTATTTTTGAACCATTAAGGTTTAATAAGAGTTTAAGAGTATTAAGATCAGCTTCGCTTTAAGCTTAAAAATCAGAATGATCCATCTTAACGATACTTTATTTCCTAACTAGCTATTAATGGTTCAATACATTATAAATCAACAACTTCATAATTTATTTTTATTGAATCATCATTTTTTGAATGGCTATTCCTGTATCTGATTTCAGCTGAACCAGATAAGTTCCTGCCGGATAATTGATTTTGGTTTCAAAAGTCCCGTTTTCTTTATCCAGTTTGAAAGAATCCATTCTTTTACCGGTCATATCAAAAATTGAAATCTCACCATTTTTTGCTTTGCTGAATATTAATTTAGCTATTCCGTTTCGGATTGGATTATCTGCAATCTGAAGAGATAATTTGTTGGCGGCATTGACATCTGCTGTTGACAAAGCACCCGCGTAATTACCAAAGATTCTGAATTCCCCAGGTTGTAAAGTGATTGGAGCTGTTGTGGAAGCTATATTCGAAATACTGTTGTCCATCAGATTCTGCCATTGACCTATGTAAGGGAAATAAGGGACAACATTTTGTGCTGAAGTCGTGTAATTGGCCAACACTACCACATTTTTTATTCCTGTTGTAATAGCTGCATCATATACGTAAATTCTTGTGATCAGTCCGCTAGGATCGTTCGTAAGGTTATTGGATTCTATACTGTAGGTTTTAGATTTAAAGACCTGATGGGTATTTCTGATGTTGATAATTTTAGCCCATGTATCATATACTGCCTTTCTGTTTGCATTGGTATCATACCCTAAAGTAAATGCAACAGGTTTTTCATCGGTTCTGCATCCGCTGTCGATAGTACCATTCGCACATCTGTTGATGCTGAATTCATATCCTAATTCTCCAAACTGCCAGATCATTTTCGGCCCAGGAATGGTAAAGAAAGTTGCCCCGAAAGTTTTCATTCTTTCAAGAGCGGTATTCAGGTCTTTTACATTATAACTCCCGTTTATGGCACCATAGGCAAGGTTTTTAAACATCAGTCTTTCTTCATCATGGCTTTCTCCATAGCCTACAGCACTCATATTGGTGAAGCCGTGAAGACTGTGATTCATACGGTCATAATTACTGTTTTCCTGATAGCCCATCGTATTCTGGTTGTAAGGATCGGTCTGTTTATTCCAAAGCATAACGCCTTTTCCTTCTGCGATTCTGTAGTTCGCCCATTGCTGTTCTTCTGCATCTGTTCCCAAGTGTTCGAAGATCATATAAGAGTTGGGATCAATAGCCCATTGTCTGTCGGCATAGTGTTTCATAATATCCACTCTGTCCTGCTGGTAGGCATTGGTACAGGCTTCATCATTTTCAGAACAGCTTTGCGTAAATCCTTTGGTTAAATCCCAGCGGAATCCGTCTATGTGATATTCTGTAAGCCATTGCTGAAGACATCTTTCAACGTAATATTGCGTTGAAAGACTGGTATGGTTAAAGTCATTGAATACGTTGTATGAATGTTTCGGAACCTGATTAAAGTAAGGATTGTTGGCTGCAACATCGCCATAGCCATCGCCATCCGGATCTACATTCCAAAGTCTTACTAAAGGAGAACGTCCTGTGGCATGATTAAACGCCACATCCAGAATCACTGCAATTCCGTTCTGGTGACATAAATCTACAAATTCTTTGAATTTTTCCGGAGTTCCATACGCTTTGTCTAAGGCATAATGGAAAGAAGTATTGTATCCCCATGAAAGATTTCCGTCAAATTCCATGATCGGAAGTAATTCTACGGCATTGATTTTTAAATTCTTTAAATACGGGATTTTATCAATCAGTGACTGCCAGTTCTTTTCCTGCGTAAAGTCTCTCAATAATAATTCATAAACTACCAGATCTTGTTTTGCAGGTCTCTGAAAATTGGTAACCTGCCAGTTATAAGCGGTCTGACCTGTTTTAAATGTTGAAACTTCAAAACCCTGTCCGGCAGGAAATGCGGGTAAGTTCGGGTAAGTAGAAGCCGAAATCCATGGATCATCGTAAGAAGATAAAATTTGTGGAGAATATGGATCTGCTACTTTTCTCAAATCGTTTGTTCTGTATTGGAAAGTATTGAGCTGCTGAGGAGTAACTCCATTGAGTTCAATCCAGTACAGATCAGGATTTGTGGTATCTTTTTTCATTAAATAGGTATCATTCACCGCCCAGTTATTGAAACTTCCGATGACATGTACAAAACTTTTCCCTGGAGCATATAGTGCCAGCCCTACTTTGGTCTGATCTGTCGGGTGGTAATTGATTCCCTGTCTGATCCAGTTTGGTATTGCTTCAGAAACCACATTTCTAGGAACCTGTAAGATAAATGCTGCCGTTTTAGAATTGGTTCCCTGTGTTGCCACAAGCTCCATACTGGCATCCTGAGTGACTGTATAATTGTAAGAGTAAGACTGTGAAGGAGTTGTTGTAGAATTAACAACAGTTCCGTTGGCTTTTAACTGAAATGTTGCATTGGTATTGGTTGTAGCAGTAATATTGATAGAATTCCCAACAGGAACAGTAGTGAGGCTATTGGCCAGTGGATTGGTAAGGCTTAAACTTAAAGTCCCTACGTTTACAAAAATGTCAGGTGAAGTTTGATGGGAACCTGTTTTATCTTTTAATAAAAACCCGAACCTTCCGATTCCTGTTCTTCCGAAGAAGGCAGTTGGGGTAAAAGTAATTGAATAGCTGTCTGTTGTGGCATTATAATTCAGCTTATTCAAATCATTGGAATTATTCCAGCTGCCATTGGTAGGGCAATCCTGACTATTCTGATAATTGGTGTCAAACGACCAGGTCCAGATATAAATGGCATTATTGGAAAGTCCCCAGGCAGATTCGTCAATCTGATCGCCTGGAACCGTAAGCGTAATGGCGTCTGTTTCATTGAATGGATTGGGAGAAATTGTATAATTAATCTGCCCAAAAACGTACATTGTAATCAGCAGAAAAACAACGGAATAAAATTTTCTCATGTCTTATTTTTTATCGAATATAGTGTTATTTTTTATTCATAACCTTTATTTTGAGCCAGTTTTTGTTAAATATTTCCATTTTTCGGGAAAAACAAAATAAAAAAAGACTCATGAAATTTCATGAGCCTTCCAATAAAAGTAATTGTAATGAACTAATTCCTTTTGGCAAAAATCTTTGGTATTGAATTTCGCTTACTCTTTTATAATCTTTTTAGAAATGGATTGTCCATTCTTTAATTTTAATTCTACCATATACAATCCTGAAGGAAGTTCAGTCATGTTAATCTGATTATCCGAGAACTGTACATTCATTCTTTGTCCTACTGCGTTGGCAACATTTACTTTTTCAATTCCTGAATCAGCTTTAACCATAAGAATTCCTTTTGTAGGGTTAGGATACATTCCAATTACAGATGGATTCAGTTTGGTTTCTGAAGTACTCAAAGAAGAGGTAGGCTTGATACATCTTACTGAAGCACCCTGCCCTCTCATGGCACCAGCAGATGGATTGGCAATTGTTGATCCGATATACAGATATTTCCCTCCTAAACTTGATGTATCAGAGCTCCAGAAATACCCTCTTTGCCCTACAAAAGTAAAGTTCCCATCACTGGAGCTTCTGTAACCTCCTGCAGGTAATTTAAGATGACTGTTATAAGCTGCTGTGGGGTTAGAAATACTTTCTGCTCCTATTAAAGTTGTCCATTCTACCTGGGAAGGCATTTTCCAGTCTGCTCCTATTGCTTTACAAGGATCTATCCCTACAGAGGCATTTACATCTGCAAGTGATGTCCCATTCCATGTATCTCCACTTGCAAAATTTGCCCACCAAGCCGGTGATCCTGCAACGTAAGCTCCCACAGTGGCACTTGTTCCCTCCGGAGTGTTAGGGGATGGCGCCTGTGCGATCTGAGAATTTCTAAGCTGATGCCCGTCATCCCATCTTCCCCATTGGAAAAGATCTCCGTATGAATTCGCATCCGCTACTGATGAAGCCACCTGTAAGCTTCCCAGGTTCTGCTGAAGCCAGATTTTTCCGTCTGCTCCTCTTACGGTAGTATAAGCAACCTGTTGTTCACGATACATAAAACTTACGCAGCCAACATCACCTACATTTGCTCCAGGATCTGTATTGCTGCATGTTTGTGGATTTAGGTTCAGAGAAATTCTTTTCACCTTTGTTGTATTGTCAGAATAAGCCAAAACAAGATAATTTTGTGCCTTATCTATTGCCAAGTCATTGTATTTTGCTTCACCATCTGAAACAAAATCTCCTCCAAAAGGAACCCAATTTTGCGAATCATCTAATTTATACACTGTATTTCTCAGGAAATTATCATTTTCAAAACGGCTGGCCACCACGTAAGGTTTTCCGGATTCTGTTACGGCTAATGCAACATGCTGTACCCTTCCCTCTGAGAAATTGGCATTTCCAACCTGCACCCAGGAGTTTCCGTCAAATTTCTTGACATTCACTTTTTTTCCTCCCCCAGAGTTTGAAACATAGGCTACATAGATTCTGTTCGCCCCATCCAAAGCAATATCAGCATTGTACTGTTCCCCTGACGAAGAAGTATCAGCTGCCGCTCCTCCTACCAAACTCCAGTTTTGTGCTGAACTGGCATCTGTACTGTTCTGATATACTTTTATCCCTCCGGAAACATTGCAGGTATACACCATATTATTGGTTCCTATGACCATTTCAGCAAATTCAGCACCTCCTGAAAAGCCTGCATTTCCTACCTGTTCCCATGCACCTCCGGAATATTTTTTTACGATTCCGGAACCGTAAGATCCATAAGTGAATATAATATTATCGGAGGATACTGCAGAAGCCTGATAATTTACCGAGCTGTCTGTAGCATTCGGAAGCTGAGACCATAAAGAGCCTGTAAATAAACGGACTTCCATCCCGGAGCCTGGGTAACCAAGCTGATTGGTATAATAAATACTGTTTCCGTTCGGACTTATAGACAATGAGTTGTAAGTGGCAGTTCCTGTAGTAACTCCGGGTGTTCCCCCTAAGTAAGACCACGAGTTTCCGTTAAATTTCTGAACAGAACCTTTAGCTACTGAAACATCATAATATGACAGATAATAGTTTCCTGAGTTATCAATAACAAGATTATTAAAACTGCTTCCTCCTGCAGATACATCCTGAACGCCTCCAACATTTTCCCATTGCTGGGCATACATATAGCTTCCAGCAACAGTTAGCAGTACTAATCCCGTTCTGATTTTCTGAATTGCAAAATGTAAATCTTTAAACATATGAAATATTATTTTTAATTATTCTAAATTTAATTTAATTTTGCGCAAAAGTACCTCACATAATTAACCCCGAGTTATCATTTTCGAACTTTTGGTTATCCTGCGAAGGACTTTTATCTTAAGAAGTTGTACCATGGCTGTAAAAATGTGTTGTATGAGGAGTCAATCAAAAAGTGGACATTTGTTCATATCCGAGGACATCAAAATCATCATGCAGGAAGACCTGTGTCCTGATCAATCCTTCAAGTCTCATATACTGGAGGGAAAGTCAAGTTTTAATCTGATTTTCATGTTGAGTGATGGTATTAATTTAGAAGGTCATGATTGTGGAACTCAATTTTTATTTAAAAAAAATCAATATATTCTCCATTATTCTCCCAAAGAAAGCGTTGCAGAACTATGGACAGAAAATCAGGAAATTCTGAGGTATCTTCAGATTCAGATTAATTATCAATATATTTTTAACCTCATCAATCCGGAACTTAATCGTGAGAATGCTGAGATTCTGGAAAATATGATTCATAATAATTTTATATTCCTTCATAAAGAAACGCCGCCGGATATGACGGTTGAAATGCATATGATTGCAAAAGAGATTCTGGATTATAATAAGAAAGGAATCATGCAGAAGCTATTTATAGAAGCAAAGATTATCAAACTTCTTATCCTGATCTTTGAGCAATTTAATGAGAAAAACATTCTCGAGGATACTCCAAAGACTCCCGAAATGATCAGGAAATTCATTGATGAAAATTATCACAGGAATATAAAAGCGGAAGAAATAGGAAAATATTTTGGGCTGAACCAGAATATCATCAGAAAGGAATTTAAAACCCAGTATCATACAACGATTACTCATTATATTTCGGAGCTCAGAATGTTGAAAGCCAGGAAACTGATCACTAATAAAGAAATTATGATCAAAGAGATTGCTATTGAATGCGGCTATGAGTACCTCCAGAACTTTACTCGTGCTTTCAAAAAGAAATTTGGGGTATCTCCTGAAAGTCTGAGGAATAATAAATAGAAAAACCGCTTAATTGCTTAAGCGGTTTATATATGTTGTTTTGCTTTGATATTACTTTTTCAGAATTCAGGTGAAAAAGCAATGACAATCAATTAATGATGATGTCCGTGATCGTGAAGGAAAGGTCCGTTTCCTTTAGGCTCGCTATAGATAACTTCTACACCTTCCTGCTCAGAAATAAGCTTTCTTCTGATATCTTCAGGGTCGAAAGGTTTTACTTTTCCGAAATACTCTTTCAAACCTTCAGTTAGCCACATTGGGATTACTAATCCGAAGAACATAAAAATACACCAGAATCCTACTAAGAACATAGTAATGAAGAATATAGTCCAAAGGAACTGGTAGAACGGCCAAAATGCTGATAATATCGTTATCATTCTCTTAAAGATTTTAGGCAAAAATAGAACTTTTTTCCTTTTTACACAAAAGATCAGCGTTCTATTTTCTTATTTATTTTAATTTTAAACTAATTAATGGGCCAGATTTGCGAAGAAATCATTGCCTTTATCATCGGAAATGATGAATGCAGGGAAGTCTTTTACTTCAATTTTTCTTACTGCTTCCATTCCTAATTCCGGGAAGTCTACTACATCTACAGACACAATATTGTCTTTTGCAAGAATAGCAGCCGGTCCTCCGATTGATCCAAGATAGAACCCTCCGTATTTGTGACATGCATTGGTAACATCTTTACTTCTGTTTCCTTTGGCCAGCATGATCATACTTCCACCGTGGCTCTGGAACTCGTCTACATAAACGTCCATTCTTCCTGCTGTAGTAGGTCCGAAACTTCCTGAAGCCATTCCTTCAGGAGTTTTTGCAGGTCCAGCGTAATAAATCGGGTGATTTTTGAAATATTCAGGCATTGGTTTCCCGCTGTCGATAATTTCTTTGATTTTTGCGTGAGCAATATCTCTTGCTACGATCAGTGTTCCGTTCAGTTTTAATCTTGTTTTGATCGGATATTTGGAAAGTTCAGCAAGAATTTCCGGCATTGGTTTGTTCAGGTTAACCTCAACAGCTTCTTCTAAATGTGGAGGAGTATCTGGTAAGAATCTTTTCGGATCCTGCTCTAATTGCTCCAGGAAGATTCCTTCTTTTGTAATTTTTCCTTTGATATTTCTGTCTGCAGAACAGGAAACCCCCATTCCTACAGGACAAGATGCCGCATGTCTCGGAAGTCTGATCACTCTTACGTCGTGTGTAAGGTATTTCCCTCCAAACTGAGCTCCGATAGCACTTTCCTGGCAGATTTTCTGAACTTTTGCTTCCCATTCAAGATCTCTGAATGCCTGTCCGGCCTCATTTCCTTCTGTCGGAAGATTATCGTAATATTTTGCAGATGCTTTTTTCACTGCTGCAAGATTCGCTTCTGCTGAAGTACCTCCGATTACCAATGCTAAGTGGTAAGGTGGGCAGGCAGCCGTTCCAAGGTCTGAAATTCTTTCTTTAACGAATTCTTCAAGAGATTTTTCGTTCAACAAAGATTTCGTCTTTTGATATAAAAATGTTTTGTTGGCAGAACCTCCTCCTTTTGTTAAGAATAAAAATTCATAATAATCTCCTTTTTTAGCATAGATATCAATCTGTGCAGGAAGGTTAGACCCGGAATTCTTCTCATCAAACATCGTTAAAGGAACTACCTGAGAATATCTTAGGTTTCTTTTCTGATAGGTATTGTAAATTCCTTTGCTCAGGTATTCTCCATCTTCTACTCCCGTGTATACATTTTCCCCTTTCTTTCCCATTACGATAGCTGTTCCCGTATCCTGACAAGAAGGAAGAGCTCCCTCAACTGCTACGGCAGCATTCTGCAAAAGGTTATACGCAACGAATCTGTCATTATCTGTAGCTTCAGGATCATCAATAATTCTTCTAAGGCTTTCTAAGTGTGAAGAACGAAGCATGAAAGAAACATCTGCCATCGCTTCTTCAGCTAACAGTTCCAACCCTTTGGGATCTATTGTTAAAATTTCTCTCTCACCCAGTTTTTCAACCTTTACATAGTCTGATGTAAGCTTCTTGTACACCGTATCATCTTTCTGAATAGGATACGGATCCTGATATCTAAAATCCATTCAATTTTTGTTTGTACAAAAGTACGCCTCCTTTAAAAAAATATGAGTAAAATCAGTCATTTAAATTGATATTTATAATGATTATAAATTGGCGGTTTCTGAGTTTATAAGTACCTTTATAGAAAGTTATTGCAGTAGCAAAAGATTTAAAAATCACATCAATTAATTTAATGAAAAATATATTAGTTATTTTTTTCTGTTTCATTATGTATGGTAACAACTTCGGTCAATGTGAAAGTACCATACGACTTTCGGGAACTTGGACCGGAGAAGCTGAAGGTCATCCTATTAAGTTT
>CBFQYI010000011.1:0-23881 GCA_965720825.1 uncultured Chryseobacterium sp.
CTGGAAACCCGAAACCCGCAACTCAATAACCCGAACCTCATCATTCATCATTCATCATTCATAATTTATAATTTATAATTTATAATTTATAATTCCCCCTCCCCTAGCCCTGATAGTAATGGTTACCCCGCAGCTTGGGTTGGAGCGTAGGTGGGTTGGAGCGTGGGAGTGCGCAGGCGCGAGGAGTAGGAATGGATAGCAGGAGAAAGCTCCTAATTAAGTTGGAGAGTTTGAAAGTTGGAGTGTAATAGAGTGTGAGAAGGTGAGAGGTTGGAGAGTGTGGGTGGCAAGCCTAATATAAGAAATATGAAATTCTGATGGAGTTTCTGGAGGATAAAAAAACATTCCGTAAGAATCCTGTATATAAGGGACTCCTACGGAATGGGGATAAAACGAAGTTATATTTTCTAGTTCAGAACGTATGATGTTCCGTCTCTTCCGTCTTTTAATTCGATACCTTCTGCAAGCAGTTTATCTCTGATCTGATCTGAAAGTTCGAAGTTTTTAGATTTTCTTGCCTGATTTCTCAATTCGATCAAAACTTTTAGGGTCTGATCCAGCTTTTCATTGTTATTCTCTTCTACGGTCTGTAGTCCAAGAACGTCAAAGATAAAGGCATTGAGTGTATTTTTCAAATCTTCAAGATCTTCTGTTGAGATTGTTTCCTTACCATCATTCAATGCAAAGATGTATTTCACTGCTTCAAACAGATGAGCGATCAGGATTGGCGAATTGAAATCATCCGTTAATGCTTCATAGGCTTTATCTTTCCACTCTTTCAGGCTGAAACCGGATTGTTTTGTATCATCAGGAGCAATAGAATTCAATACTTTTACCGCTTCCATTAATCTGATGAATCCTTTTTCACTGGCTATCATGGCATCGTTTGAAATATCCAGAACACTTCTGTAGTGCGCCTGCAGGAAGCAGAAACGTACAATTGAAGGATGGAAAGGTTTTTCAAAGAAGTCATTATCTCCTGTTACCAACTGCATCGGAAGGATATAATTCCCTGTAGATTTGCTCATACGCTGAGAATTCATCGTCAGCATATTGGCATGCATCCAGTAATTTACAGGAGCTGCATCGTTACAAGCTTTCCCTTGTGCGATTTCACATTCATGATGAGGGAACTTAAGGTCCATTCCTCCTCCATGGATATCAAATGTTTCGCCAAGATATTTTGTACTCATTGCAGTACATTCAAGGTGCCATCCCGGGAAACCTTCTCCCCAAGGGGAATTCCATCTCATGATGTGGGCTGGGGATGCTTTTTTCCACAATGCAAAATCCTGTGGGTTTTTCTTTTCACCTTGTCCGTCAAGATCTCTGGTATTGGCGAAAAGCTCTTCTATATTACGTTTTGAAAGTTCACCATAGTTCAGTCCTCTTTTGTTGTATTCTAATACATCAAAGTAAACTGAACCGTTGCTTTCGTAAGCAAAGCCTCTTTCAATTAGTTTTTGAGTTAATTCGATCTGCTCTACAATGTGTCCTGTAGCGGTAGGTTCGATGTTTGGAGGCAGCAGGTTGAACATATCCAGTACTTTGTGGAAATCTACGGTGTATTTCTGTACAATTTCCATAGGTTCCAGCTTTTCAAGTCTGGTCTGCTTTACGAATCTGTCGTTATCTACGTTTCCATCATCGGTAAGGTGGCCTGCATCGGTAATATTTCTTACATATCTTACTTTGTATCCCAAATGCATCAGGGTACGATAGATAAAATCGAAAGAAAGGAAAGTTCTTACATTTCCTAAATGTACATTGCTGTACACAGTAGGTCCGCAGACGTACATTCCGACGTTTCCTTCTAAGATAGGTTTGAATATTTCTTTTTCTGCTGTAAGCGAGTTATATATTTTTAATTGCATTTATTTTTAAGTTAAAAGATTTAATAATTTTAAAGATTCAAAATTGAGTTAAAAATTACATCTGTCACAACAAATAATTGTCGTGATAAAAATCTTATCTGAAACTTTTTTAAATTTTATCATAATTAAATCGCTTTTAAATGATGCTGTAAATGATCTACATAATCATCGATAATAAACTCCAATGTATAGACCCGAGGTTCTGTTTTGGTCGTATCACAGGTTCTCTGTAATGCTTCGTCCGGGATATTTTCTACGATATGAACAATCTGATAGTTCAAAGATTTCCATAGATCAATAAGATCTGAGGTAGGAACATTCTGATAGTTCTGTGCTTTTACCCAAAAATTCTGGTCGTATACAATATTTTCGTTCTCTTTATATTGTGTTACAACAAATCTACGGATATTTGTAAAAGCGCTGTCACAAAGATGACCAATAATTTCTTTTTTAGACCATTTTTCCGAAGAACTTCTATATGACCACTCTTCTTCAGTGATATTTTGAAATCTCTGAAGCTCGGCATCGATAATATTTCTAAGAATCTGGTAGTTCATTGTTTAATAATCCAGTTTTGCATGGCTTCCTACATAATGTAAGAATTCCTGTCTTGTAATAGGGTTTGTTCTGAAAATACCACTCAATTCTGCAGTAATGGTAGAACTTGCCGTATCTTTTATTCCTCTGCAGTTAACACAAAGGTGTTTTGCATCAATAATGCATGCTACGTCTTTAGTACCCAAAGCTTCTTTCAAAGCATCTACAATCTGCATGGTAAGCCTTTCCTGAACCTGTGGTCTTTTCGCATAATAATCAACAATTCTGTTAATTTTTGAAAGACCGATTACTTCTCCATTGGAAATATAAGCAACATGTGCTCTTCCTATGATGGGTAAAAAGTGGTGCTCGCAGAAAGAATATACGGTGATATCTTTCTCTACCAACATCTGGCGGTATTTGTATTTGTTGGAGAAAGTGGAGATTCCTGGTTTGTTTTCAGGAAGGAGTCCTCCGAAGATCTCGTTCACATACATTTTGGCAACACGTCTTGGAGAGTCTTTCAGAGAATCATCTGTCATGTCCATTCCCAGCGTTTCCATGATCTCGCCAAAAAGCTCAGTAATTTTTTCAATTTTTTCCTGTGGCGATTTATCAAAAGCATCTTTCCTTATAGGCGTATGTTCTTTTCCAGTGAAAATATCATCGTCGTTATCAGTAAAATCAACCATTTTTATTTAATTTGCAGCAAAAATACGGATAATATCTTTTTCTCTATTTCAAATAAGATGAAAAACATTATCTTTTATAGCCATTTCTGATAAAAAAACATATGATTATTGTCGAAGAAGTACAAAACCAACTCCATAAAAAGGAATTTCTGGAATTCCCGGCCCGCCTTTATCAACACGACAAAAATTATATCCGGCCTTTAGATAAACATATTGAGGAGATTTTTGATCCCGCCAAGAATAAATTCTTTAAAAACGGAGAATGTAAAAGGTTTTTGTTTAAAAAAGATGGCAACACTGTTGGTAAAGTAGCCGTTTTTGTAAACGGTTGTTATGAGCAAAAGCAGCCTACGGGAGGAATGGGTTTTTTCGACTGTATTAATGATCAGGAAACGGCCAATTTTATTTTCGACTACTGTAAAAACTGGCTTCAGGGAAAAGATATAGAAGCCATGGACGGACCTATCAATTTTGGGGAGCGGGATAAATTCTGGGGCCTTTTGATTGAAGGTTTTGCTGAGCCTTTGTTTGGAATGAATTACAACTTTCCTTATTACAAAGATCTTTTTGAAAATTATGGGTTTCAGATTTATTTTGAGCAGCTATGTTTTACCAGACCTGTTTTTGCGGAAGTGTCGAGGATCTTTACCATTGCACATGAAAAGAACAGAAGAAACCCTGCGATCTCAGCCCAACCTATGAAAAAGAATAATCTGCCCAAGTTTGCCAGGGACTTTACAGAAGTTTATAATAAAGCATGGGCTTCTCATGGGGAAGGAAAGCATCTTGAGGAAGCAAAGGTCCTGAAGATGTTCAACACTATGAAACCTATTATTAATGAGCATATTTCATGGTTTGTATATGAAAATGATAAACCTATTGCGATGTGGATCAATATACCTGACCTCAACCAGTGGTTCAAATATCTGAACGGAAAGTTCGGCATTTTTGAAAAGCTAAAGTTTTTATTTTTAAAGCGTTTTAAAAAGAATGAAAAAATGGTGGGGCTTGTTTTTGGTGTTGTCCCTGAATGGCAGAAGAAAGGCATTGACGGATATATGATCTGGGAAGGAACTCAGCATTTGAGAAAACATACCGATTTTACGATTACAGAACTACAGTGGATTGGTGATTTTAATCCGAAAATGATCAAGATTGCAGAAGCTCTTGAAACTACGGTTACCCGAAAGTTGGCTACTTATAGATTTTTATTTGACAGGAATAGGGAGTTTGAAAGACATACTGGTCTTTAGAGTAAGGAAGATGGGAGCTGGAAGAGGGAGGTTTATTTTTGAGGAAGCAAAGATGGAATCAACAAAGTTGATTCTTTCTAAGCGGGTGTATAGCCTACGGCTTTCTTCATCTCTTCTATCTTTAAAATTAATCCGGTATCAGATTCTAAAAATAAAAACCCTGCTTTTTACGGCAGGGTTCCTTCATTTTGGTACTTTTATTAGAATAGCTCACCGGCTACTTTTTTTATGTTGTCACTCTTCCCCATTGAGTAGAAGTGCAGAACAGGAACTCCGAAATCCAGCAATTCTTTGCATTGAGCGATGGACCACTCTATTCCGATCTGTTTTACAGCTTCATTATTCTTTGCATTTTCTACCTCATTGATCAGCTCTTCGGGAAGATCTATTTTGAATACCTGTGGCAGGATTTTCAAGTGTTTCTTTGTTGCAATCGGTTTAATTCCCGGAATGATTGGAACCGTAATTCCCATTTCTCTTGCTTTCTGAACGAATTCTATATACTTTTTATTGTCAAAAAACATTTGGGTAACGATATAATCTGCTCCGGCATCTACTTTTTGCTTCAGCCACTTCAGGTCATAATTCATAGAAGGGGCTTCCATATGCTTTTCAGGATATCCGGCAACACCGATGCAGAATTTGTTCAATTCATCACAAACCTGTTCTTCGTTATGAAGATATTTTCCTCTTCCCAGGTTATTAATCTGATTCACCAAATCCATCGCACTGGCATGTCCTCCCTGAGTAGGTTCAAAATACTGATGTCCTTTCATGGCGTCTCCTCTTAAAGCCATTACATTATCAATTCCGAGGTACATACAGTCTACCAGCAGATATTCTGTTTCTTCCTTGGTAAAACCTCCACAAAGAAGGTGTGGTACTGTATCTACATTGTATTTATGCTGAATAGCGGCACAAATTCCTAAAGTTCCCGGACGCATTCTTGTAATACGACGTTCCATGAGGCCATTTCCTTTGTCCAGATAAATGTATTCTTCTCTGGATGTGGTCACATCAATGAAAGGAGGTTTGAACTCCATCAACGGATCTATATTGGTATAAAGATCTTCAATCCCGATTCCTTTCTGTGGCGGAACAACTTCTAGGGAGAATAAAGTTTTTCCATTTGCATTTTTAATGTGTTCTGTTATCTTCATGTTAATTTTAATCTGCTAAATTTGGCGACAACCATTTTCTCGCTTCCTGGATGCTACAACTTCTTCTCGCTGCATAATCTTCAAGCTGGTCTTCTGTAATTTTTCCTAATCCGAAATATTTGGCATGCGGGCTTCCGAAATAATATCCGGAAACAGATGCTGTAGGGAACATGGCAAGGCTTTCTGTAAGGAAAACGCCTGTATTTTCTTCTACTTTTAAAAGATCCCAGATGGTTTTCTTTTCCAAATGATCAGGGCAAGCCGGATAACCTGGAGCCGGACGGATTCCTTTGTATTTTTCGGCAATCAATTCTTCATTGCTTAAGGTTTCCTGATTGGCATACCCCCAATATTCTGTTCTTACTTTTTTGTGCAAAAATTCTGCGTAGGCTTCGGCAAAACGGTCAGCCAGGGCTTTTACCATGATGGAATTGTAATCGTCATTGGCTTTTTCATATTCTGCAGACAGTTCATCAGTTCCAAATCCGGTGGTTACGCAGAATGCTCCCACGTAATCGGTTTTTCCAGAGCTTTGAGGAGCAATGAAGTCACTTAGAGCCAGATAGTCTTTTCCTTTTGATCTTTGCGCCTGCTGTCTTAAGGTTAAAAACTTCGCCTGCTCATTATTATTTTCATCAAAAATCAAGATATCATCAGATTCATTGGAATTGGCTTTAAAGATTCCGAAGATGGCTTTTGCCGTTAACAGTTTCTCATCCAGAATTCTTTTCAAAATAACCTGAGCATCTTTGAATAGTTCTTTTGCCTGAGCGCCCACGACCTCATCTTCTAAGATATTCGGGTATTTTCCGTGGAGATCCCAGCTTCTGAAAAACGGAGACCAGTCGATAAAAGGAAGAAGTTCTCTTAAATCCTGATTCTCTATTAATTTTATTCCTATCGTATTGGGAGTGAAGATCTCTTCGTTTTTCCAATCAATTTTAAAATTGTTTTCTCTTGCTTCTTCAATGGAAACATAGTCTTTATCTACCTGTCTGTTCAGGAATTTTTCTCTGAAATCAGAATAGTCATTCTTTAAATCCGAAACGTATTCTTTATTTCTGTCTCCCAATAATGAGCTTACCACGTTTACAGCTCTTGAGGCATCATTTACGTGAACAACTGCATTTTTATATTTTAAATCGATTTTCACAGCAGTATGTGCTTTGGAAGTTGTAGCACCACCGATCAATAATGGAAAATCTAAATTTTGTCTTTCTAATTCTGAAGCGATATAGACCATTTCATCCAGACTTGGAGTAATCAGTCCGCTTAAACCAATAACGTCTACTTTTTCTTCAATAGCGGTCTGAATAATTTTTTCAGCAGGAACCATCACACCAAGGTCAACGATTTCGTAATTGTTACAACCCAGCACAACGCTCACAATATTTTTACCAATATCATGCACGTCACCTTTTACAGTTGCCATTAAGATTTTCCCATTAGCAGGCCTTGATCCGTCTTTTTCTGCTTCAATGAAAGGTTGTAGATAAGCTACCGCTTTTTTCATTACCCTTGCAGACTTCACTACCTGAGGAAGGAACATTTTTCCGCTTCCGAATAAATCTCCTACAACTCCCATTCCGGTCATCAGATTGATTTCGATGACATGAAGTGGTCTTGCTGCCAGTTGTCTTGCTTCTTCTACATCTTCTTCAATGAAACGGTCAATTCCTTTTACCAGCGCATAGGTGATTCTTTCCTGTAAAGGATTGTTTCTCCATTCTAAGTCTTCGGTCTTTTCTTTCTTAACTGATTTATGCTTTTCCGAATAGTCAAGAAGTCTTTCTGTAGCATCTTCTCTTTTATCCAGAATGACATCTTCTACAAGCTCCAGTAATTCTTTATTGATTTCATCATAAACTTCCAGCATTGCCGGATTCACAATACCGATGTTCATTCCTGCCTGAATCGCATGGTAAAGGAATACGGAGTGCATGGCTTCTCTCACCGTATCATTTCCACGGAAAGAGAATGAAACGTTGCTCACTCCTCCACTCACGGACGCATAAGGAAGATTTTGTCTTACCCAGCGTGTAGCTTCAATAAAGTCGATGGCATTTCTTCTGTGCTCATCCATTCCGGTTGCTACCGGAAAGATATTTAAGTCGAAAATGATATCTTCTGCGGGGAAACCAATCTGATTTACCATGATATCATAGGAACGTTTTGAAATTTCAATTCTTCGTTCAAAACTGTCGGCCTGCCCTACCTCATCAAATGCCATAACAATGACTGCTGCTCCATATCTCTTAATGGCTTTGGCATGTTTGATAAATTCTTCTTCGCCTTCTTTTAAGCTGATAGAATTTACCACACATTTTCCCTGCGCTACCTGAAGACCTGCTTCAAGGATTTCCCATTTGGAAGAGTCTACCATGATCGGGATTCTTGCGATATCCGGTTCGGAGGCAATTAAATTCAGGAATTTGATCATTGATGCTTTTCCATCAATCAATCCATCATCAAAGTTAACATCCAGAATCTGGGCACCTCCTTCTACCTGATGGCGGGCAATATCTAAGGCTTCAGAGAATTTCTCTTCTTTAATCAGCCTTAGAAACTTTTTGGAACCGGCAACATTCGTCCTTTCACCAACGTTGATGAAATTACTCTCCGGGGTTATGATAAGAGGCTCAAGGCCTGATAATCTTAAATACTTCATTTTATTCTTCTAAAATATAGTAGGCATTATTGGCATTCTGCCTCAATAAATCCCTATGCTTACTTAAAGCTGTAATCAGTGGAAATCTTTTGTATGCTAAACCATGTTCTTCAGCAAATTCCTCGATCTCCTCTGTAATTTCATTGTAATACATATAACTGTAATTGGGAAAAAGATGATGGGCCACATGAAAATTGAAATTTCCCAACACATTTCTTACTAACCAGTTATTTTCTTTTAAATCATTGGTCACTTCAAACTGGTGACGAAGCCAGCTGAATGGAAGACCTTTTTCTTTATTTAATTTTGGAAAGGCATTATTAGGAAGCGGATGCAAAGGCAGTAAAACAAACAATGCAAAAATACTTGCTGATATCACCTGTAAAAACCACGCTCCTAAAGCCAATCCTATCGATACTTTAAAGAACATTACAGGAACCACAATCTGATAAAAGAAATAGAACAGCTTATAGCTTATCATTTTTACTTTTTCAACGGTGGGTATCTTGCCCTGGGTTTTTAAAATCACCCTTTCCTTATCAAAGAAGTCCCGGAAGTCTCTTATAAACATCCAATTGAACAAATACAACGGATAGACTAAAAAGAAAAACTTATCCTGATACTTCTGTACTCCTTTCGCTTTAACCCATGGTACAATTAAAAGTAATCCGCTCTGTTCGATATCCGTGTCCCATCCATCTACATTGGGGTAAGCATGATGGCTCGCGATATGTCTTTTTTTCCAGATATAGGAATTGGCTCCTATAAAATCAAAAATGTGAAGAACCAGCCCGTTTAATCTTTTACTTTTATAGATGTTGTTATGGGCTGCTTCGTGGATTAAGTTTAAATAAATCAAAACCAGAGAAATTCCCATTAAAATAAAACTCAGAATATAGATCCAATGCTTTTCGGCATTCAGAACAGCCAGAATATATAAGCCAATATAGACCAGTGGAAGTAATACCGCTTTGATCTGAATATAGATATCTCTGTTTTCAGAAATGGATTCTACTCTTTGGTTCACTTTCTGTCTCAGCTCATTAAATAATCTGACATCCTCCGAATCTTTTAAGTAAATTGGCTTTTCCATATGTTTAACTTTATGGTTTACTTAAAGTTAACATTTATATTTCAGCCTTCATTCTTGATTTTAATTAAAAAAATCTATCAAATCACACAAATTTCTTCAATTTCCTTGGCTCATATTTCTCTACCAGGTCAGCTATCGCTTTGATGTGCTCAGGCGTTGTACCGCAACATCCTCCTATAATATTGATTAATCCTTTCTCTACATATTCTTTGATCTGTCTCGCCATATCTTCAGGAGTTTCATCATATTTTCCAAAAGCATTCGGTAAACCGGCATTCGGGTATGCTGAAACGTAGAATTCTGAATTATGAGCCAGCGTTTCAAGATAAGGAGTCAGCTGATCTGCTCCCAATGCGCAGTTGAAACCTACACTTAACAAATTCAGGTGGGAAACTGAGATCAGGAAAGCTTCTGCGGTCTGTCCGCTCAATGTTCTTCCCGAGGCATCGGTAATGGTTCCTGAAACCATGATTGGAATTTTTATTCCTCTTTCATCCTGCAATTCATCAATAGCGAATAAAGCTGCTTTTGCATTCAGCGTATCAAAGATGGTTTCTACCAGAAGGATATCTGAACCTCCGTCAAGCAAAGCTTCACACTGCTGTTTGTAAGCGACTCTCAATTCTTCAAAAGTGATGGCTCTGTATCCTGGATCATTAACATCAGGACTCAAACTAGCTGTTCTGTTTGTAGGTCCTATAGATCCCGCTACGAATCTCGGTTTGTCCGGATTTTTCGCAGTATACTCGTCACAGGCTTTTCTGGCAATTTTTGCTGACTCATAGTTCAGGTCGTATACCAGATCTTCCATGTGATAATCTGCCATCGCAATGGTAGTTCCTGAGAATGTATTGGTTTCAATGATATCAGCTCCGGCTTCCAGATATTTCTTATGAACTTCTTCAATCGCCTGAGGCTGTGTCAGAGAAAGCAGGTCATTGTTTCCTTTTACCGGATGTTCCCAGTCTTTGAAACGCTCTCCTCGGTAATCTTCTTCCTCGAATTTGTATCTCTGAAGCATGGTACCCATCGCCCCGTCAAGAATTAAAATTCTCTCGGATAAAGCTTTATATAATTGTTCTGAATTTTTCATTTTAATCTATTTTGGCTAAAACCAGTGGCTATTTGGATTAATCCAAAGCTTGTTTTAAATCTGCAATGATATCTTCTACATTTTCCAATCCTACTGAGCAACGTACCAGTCCTGCAGTAATACCTACTTCATTTCTTTCTTCGTCTGAAAGTTTAGAGTGCGTAGTAGAAGCCGGATGTGTAACGATCGTTCTTGTATCCCCTAAGTTAGCAGACAGTGAACACATTTGTATCTTATCTAAGAAGTTTCTTCCTCCTTCTATTCCCCCTTTTATTTCAAAGGCTACGATATTTCCTCCAAGTTTCATCTGTTTTTTCGCTATTTCATAACTCGGATGGGATTTCAGAAAGGGATATTTTACCAATTCTACATTAGGATGATTTTCTAAAAACTCAGCTACCTTCAACGCATTCTCACAGTGCTTTTCTACACGGATAGCCAATGTTTCAAGGCTTTTTGATAATACCCATGCATTAAAAGGAGACAATGCAGGTCCTGTATTTCTTGCGAAAAGATAAATTTCTCTGATCAGGTCTTCCTTTCCTACTGCTATTCCCCCTAAAACTCTTCCCTGTCCGTCAATCAGTTTCGTTGCTGAGTGTACCACAATATCTGCACCGTATTTGATAGGCTGCTGAAGATAAGGGGTTGCAAAACAGTTATCTACAATAAAGATAAGGTTATGTTTTTTAGCGATCTGACCGAAAAACTCAAGATCAAGAATTTCAATAGCCGGATTGGTAGGCGTTTCAAGATATAAGATCTTGGTATTAGGTTTAATATATTGCTCTACATTCGCTGCATCTTCTGCTTTGAAATAAGAGGTTTCAATATTCCATTTCGGGAAATATTTGGTAAACAACGTGTGTGTAGATCCGAATACTGACTGACAGCTTACAATATGATCTCCGGCATTCAGTAATGCCGCAAATGTAGAATAGATGGCTGCCATTCCTGTTGCAAAAGCATATCCAGCTTCTGCACCTTCCATTTTAGCGATCTTTTCGGTAAATTCGGTTACGTTTGGATTAGAGAAACGGCTGTATAAATTTTTAGGTTTTTCTTCTGCAAAGCTTGCTCTCATATCTTCCGCATCCTGAAATATAAAACTGGATGTAAGATAGAGCGGCGTAGAATGTTCATCAAACTGAGATCTTTCCGTTTGGGTTCTTATTGCTGATGTTTCAAAATTTTCCATATAGTTTTAATTTGTCAATTCAGCAGGGTAACCATTAGATTCTTCGCTATGCTCAGAATACAATTGCAATAATGGTTACACTGCCAGATTGGTAGATTGTTACATTAATTTATTTCGTTTCACTTACTCTTAAAATATCTCCGAATACACCTCTTGCTGTTACCTGTGCTCCGGCTCCGGCTCCCATAATTACAATTGGATTTTCACCATAGCTTTCTGTATAAATTTCAAAGATCGAGTCTGAACCTTTCAGTTGCCCTAATGCAGAAGTTGCAGGAACAGAAACCAGTTTTACATCCAGTTCACCTTTATCTTTCTGTAAATCTCCGTGTAGGTCACCTACATATCTCAATACATGTCCGGGTTCCTGGTTTTCTTTTATTTTCTGATATTCTTCATCCAGCTCTTCCAATCTTGAAAGGAATTCTGATTTTGAAACTTCAAGTAAGCTTTCCGGAACAAGATTTTGAATATTGATATCTCCAAATTCGTTGATAAGATCTAATTCTCTAGCCAGAATTAATAATTTTCTTGCTACATCATTTCCTGATAAATCTTCTCTCGGATCCGGTTCTGTATATCCTTTTTCCAAAGCTTCGTTGATAATGGTTGAGAATTTATCGTCTCTTAAAGAAAAATTGTTGAAAACATAGCTCAGTGTTCCGGAGAACACTCCCTTGATTCTTGTAATATTTTCTCCTGAAAGGTGTAATAATTTGATGGTATCAATTAACGGTAAACCTGCCCCCACATTGGTTTCATACAGATAACGTCTGTTATTTTTACTCAACGTATATCTTAGTTTTCTGTATTCTTCTATCGGAAGGGTATTGAAAATTTTGTTGGAAGACACCAGATCAAATCCGTTCTCTGCCAAAGCGTGATAGTTTTTAACAAAATCCTTACTTGCGGTGTTATCCACAACGATCAGATTTTCCAGTTGATTTTCATTAGAGAAATTGATTAATTCTTCGACATTCGATGGATGTTCTGCTGTTAAAACCTCATCACTCCAATTGGCATCGAACCCTTTTTTGTTGAAGGCAATTTTCTTAGAGTTGGCTACTGCAACTACTTTAAGGTCTATTTTTTTACGTTTTTTAATTTCTTCTGCAGATTCCAAAACCTGTTGTATCAATGTCTTTCCTACATTTCCGTGGCCAATGATAGCCAGATGAACGGTCTTTGGCTTTTTGAAAATTTCAGATTCTATGATGTTTCTTGTTTTTTCATCCTGAGAAGAAGTCACTACGATGTTCACTCTGTTTTCTCCTGCTACCTGATTCAAAAGTAATGGAAAAACATTATTTCGTGCCAGTTCTGCAAAGACTTTATTGAAATCTTCTGCAACAAAACCAATCACAGAAACATTATTAATACTATAAATTTGGGAAACTTTTCCAGATTTTCTTTCTGCCTCAAATTCATCAATAAGACAAGCCACTGCTTTTTCTGCATCATTTTCATGAACCAGAATAGAAATTCCGTTCTCTATGGCTTGTTGAGAAATTACGCCTACACTGATACGTGCCAAAGTAAGCGCTTTAAAAATTCGTCCGTCAATCCCGATTTCTCCCAGGAAATCTTCTCCTTCAAATTTGATGATTGATCTGTTTTTCAAAAATTTTATTTCGTTAGCATTTTTCATTACTTCTATAAAATGTTTTTTATGATATTATTTAATTGTTGATATTCCATTAGGAAGGCATCATGCCCGTGTATAGATTGGATCTCGTGATAAGAAACATTCTTATTTTTCTCTTTTAAGTTTTCAAAACACATTCGGATTTCAGAAGCCGGGAAGAATAAGTCTGTATCTACGGAGATCATGTGCATTCGTGCTTCGATCCTCTCCAGTGCTTTTTCATCAGTATTGATATTCATCAAGAGATGATTCATCAGTTTGTATGCTTTTAAACTAAATCTCTCGTTTAATGCATTACCATGATAAATCAGCCAGTCTTCTGATTCCAGGCGTTGTTTGTCCTGATTATATTGGTTTTGAAATCTATCGTTGAGTGATTGTGGAGTTCTATAACAGAGCATCGCATGAATTCTTGCTTTCTGTAATGGTTCATCTTTATCATTCAATAAAAACTTTTGAACCAAACATTGAGCATGAAGCCAGTCGTGTGTTCTGTAATCACAGGCTATAGGGATAAATATTTCAGCAAGATCCGGTTGCTTGGCAAGCATTTTCCATGCAATTCCCCCTCCAAGAGAGCCTCCAATAATGGCATATATATTTTTGATATGTAAAGCTTCAAGCCCTTTCAGAAATATCGCTGCGATATCTGAAGGTGTGAAGTCTTCATAGTCTTCAATTAAAAAATCATCATAACCGTTTCCGGGTATATTGAAACACAGAACAGTATATTGATTTGTATCAACAAGCTGATTTTCTCCCACCAATTGTTTCCACCACCCTTTTTCTCCCGATACATTTGAGTTTCCGGTAAGAGCATGATTGATTAGAATGATGGGGGCTGTAAACAGATCTTTCCCAAAAAGCTGATAGCTTAATGAGATATGATATTCCTTTTGGGAATAAGATTGATACGAAAGATTAATATAGTTTAGTTCTGTTTTCAATTCTATTATATTTTAATACAAATACAATTGAAAATGCCACAGGAAATGGCTGAAAAGAACTTCAGTAAGTTATCTGTCCAAAATAAATTGGTAGAACGTAGCACCTTCTTTGCTTGCGCAAAGGGTTGCTAAGGTTTCATAGGGTCTAATCCCTCAACCTTTCTTGATAACATTTTCAATATTTAAATGAACGAATGATGCAAAGGTAGTTCTTTTCTTTTAATTTCAAAAAAAAAATATTTTAATATTTAAAACAGCCCTTAAATACAAGTATTTCAAGGCTATATTAATAATTATTCAGATTAAAAAAATTGGAATTACTTCTCAAAAAAACTAACTTCGTATTGAAAAATGATGAAATATGACCGTTGAAAAAGAAAGATTACAAGATACTAAATGGAAAAACTGGGGACCTTATGTAAGCAACCGCCAGTGGGGAAATGTACGTGAAGATTACAGCCCGAATGGGAATGCATGGAATTTTACCAATCATCATAATGCCGAGAGCTATGCTTACCGTTGGGGAGAAGAAGGAATTGCGGGGATTTCTGATGTAAAGCAGCTTTTCTGTTTTGCTTTTTCGTTCTGGAACAGGAAAGATAAAATGGTCAAAGAACGATTCTTTGGGTTGAGCAATCCTCAGGGAAATCATGGTGAAGACATCAAAGAAATCTTTTATTACCTGGACAATACGCCTACCCACAGCTATATGAAGATGGTGTATAAATATCCAATTAATGAATTTCCTTATGATGATCTTGTTACAGAAAACGGAAAACGCAGCAAAAAGGAACCGGAATATGAGATTTTCGACACCGGAATTTTTGATAATGACGAGTATTTCGATATTTTCATTGAATACTGTAAAGCAGATCACAACGATATCCTAGCAAGAGTCACCGTTTGTAATCGAAGCCAGCATGAGGCTCCTATTCTGGTAGCTCCTACCGTATGGTTCAGAAATAACTGGAAATGGGGATACAATACTTATAAAGGAGAGATCAATGCTTCTCATGACGGAAGTATTAATATTGGTCATGACAGTATATCGATCAAAAAGCTGTATTCCCGAAATACAAATGCAAAAAGTGTATTTTGTGATAATGAAACGAATACTTCGAAACTTTACGGAGCTCCCAAAGCAGAGAATGCTTATTTCAAAGATGGAATCAATGATTTTATTATTCATCAGGGAGATACTGTAAATCCTGAAAAAAGGGGAACAAAAGCTTCTTTTCTAATTGATGAGCTTATCGGTGCAGGAGAATCAAAAGTCTTTGAATTCAGATTGTGTCCTGACGAAACGGATGAACCGTTTAACAGTTTTGATCATATTTTCAATACCCGACAAGCTGAAGCTGAAGAGTTTTATAACGAAATTCAGAATGATACTGTAAATGAAGATGAAAGAAATGTTCAGAGACAAGCTTTTGCCGGGCTTCTCTGGAATAAACAGTTCTATCATTACAATATAGGAAAATGGCTGAAAGGTGATCCTAATTTTGAAGCGCCAAGAAATTTCAATGATTATGTAAGAAATACAGAATGGAATCATCTCCACAATAAGGATATTATTTCCATGCCTGATAAATGGGAGTATCCATGGTATGCCACCTGGGATCTGGCATTTCACTGTGTCCCTTTTTCAATCATCGATGCAGAATTTGCCAAGGGACAGCTTTTACTGTTGACCAAAGAATGGTACATGCATCCTAACGGACAGCTTCCTGCTTATGAATGGAACATGAGCGATGTGAACCCGCCTGTACATGCGTGGTCATGCTTCCGTGTTTTTAAGATTGATGAAAAAAATAATGGCAAGCCGGATCTGCTATTTTTAGAGAAAGTTTTCCAGAAGTTGTTGCTCAATTTTACATGGTGGGTTAACAGAAAGGATAAAAACGGTAAAAATATTTTTGGAGGCGGCTTCCTTGGTCTTGATAACATTGGAGCTTTTGACCGGAATATGGAATTAAAAGATGGTCAGCATCTCGAGCAGGCAGACGGAACAAGCTGGATGGCGATGTATGCATTGAATATGATGCGTATTGCGATGGAACTTGCCCAATATTATCAGGTATATGAGGATATGGCGATTAAATTTTTCGAGCATTATCTTTATATCGCCGAGGCTATGGAAAATCTGGGTGAAGGAACGAAAGGGTTATGGAATGAAGAGGACGGATTTTTCTATGATGTATTGCAGCTAGGAAACGGAGACAGTGTTTCTTTGAAATTAAGAAGTATTGTTGGCTTAATTCCGTTATTCGCAGTAGAAATTGTTGATCACAGGCTGTTGGAAAAGATGCCCAATTTCAAAACCAGAATGGAATGGATTCTGAAAAATAAACCGGAACTCACCAAGCTTGTTTCTCATTGGGATGAAGAGGGGCAAGGCAGAAAACATCTGATGAGTATTTTACGTAAAAACAGGTTAACAAAAGTTCTTACCAGAATGCTTGATGAAAAAGAGTTTCTAAGTTCTTATGGAATCCGTGCGATGTCTAAAGTGTATGAAGAAAATCCTTTTGTATTCTCTGTGCATGGAGCCGAAAATATGGTATACTATACTCCTGCAGAAAGCGACAGCCGAATGTTTGGAGGAAACAGCAACTGGCGCGGACCTATTTGGTTTCCTATTAATTTCCTGATTGTGGAAAGCTTGCAGCGTTTCCATTATTATTATGGAAATAGTCTGAAAGTAGAACTTCCAACGGGAAGCGGAGATAAAAGAAACCTTGATGAAGTGGCTCAAAACATCAGCAAAAGACTTTGTTCTATATTTTTAAAGGATGAACATGGCCAGCGTGCTTTCAATGGAGGCAATCCGAAGTTCAATTATGATGAACATTTCAGAGATTATATTACCTTCTTTGAATATTTTCATGGAGATAATGGGCGCGGAGTAGGTGCTTCTCATCAAACAGGATGGACGGCTACTGTAGCGAAACTAATAAAACCAAGACTTACCTTTTAATCAGCAATGAGTAATAGGTAATGAGCAATAAAAAAGCCGGATAAATTATCCGGCTTTTTCTATTTTTAAATAAGAGATTATATTTTTTCTCCGTTCACGTAGACTTCGTATCCTATTTCTACATTCGGTTCTAACGTTTTTGATACGGAGCAGTATTTTTCAAAAGAAAGTTCTGCAGCCTTCAGTGCTTTTTTAGGATCAATTTCTCCTTCTAAAAGGAACTTAACTTTAATGGATTTAAAAGGTTTTGCATCCTCTACCTGAACTCTCTCTCCTTCTACTTCTGCCTGAAAACTCTTGATGTCCTGGCGCTGCTTCTTCAGAATAGAAACTACATCAATTCCGCTACAGCCTGCTACAGCCATCAGTACACTTTCCATTGGAGAAACTCCTTTTGCTCCAGGCTGAGAAGTATTATCCAAAAGGATAGAATTTCCTTGTGAGTTTGTACATTCAAATAAAAAGTCGTCGTTTATTCTGTTGAGTGTAATTTTCATTGTACGGATTTATATTTCAGGATTTTTTAATATTCTTATTCAAATATAAAAAACTTTGTGGATTAAACCTTAGGCTAAGACATGATATCAACCATAGCCTGAAAAAGATTATCGGGATTTTCTGCAATTCGGTTACACATGTACAAATACCATTCATCACCATACACTATATACTGCCTGCATGGGTAACCTTCTTTATAGATTTCATTCAACAGATCTTCCTGTATTCCCAGTAACATTTCAAATTCATATTTAGATTTTGGAATATCATATTGTTCAATGAGCTCTTTAACTCTATTTTGAACTATATTATGATGCGTAGCAATAGAACACCTTCTGTTTTTAAGGAAAAGAGTTTCAATATATTGAATGTATAGGTCGTCTAAATGTTTTCCTCTCTCTACAGCATGTCCTGGAGGAACAGCAAAAGCACCTTTTACAATTCTTATTTTCCCCTGTGTTTCATTCAATATTCGTTCAAGGTCTTTTGGAGTACGGTTTAAATAAGCCTGAAGGGTAATTCCCACATTCGAAAAATCAGGAGATATTTTACAAAAGGTATTAATAATATCATCAGTTCTATCAATACCTTCTGCGCTAATCACTATTTCAATATCTTTTTTGTGAGCTGATTCTGCTAATAACACTAAATTATTATACGCGAGATCCTTATCAATTGTAAGCCCTATATGTGATAAATCCAAAGAAACGATAGAATTAATATTCTCTTCTTTCACTTTATTAATCAAATCAAAGAAATGTTGAGTTACTGATTCTGATTCTTCCACGGAACGGGTACTTTCTCCCATAAACTCTAGTGAAGTGGGAAATCCTTTATCATTAATTCTTTTAGCAGTAGCTAGAGCTTCTTCCATTGTTTCACCTCCTATATATCTTTTAGCTGCTTTCAGTAGGAGTTTAAAGAGCTCAGGATTGTTAAGAATATATTCTTTTGCCCCTTCATTTAATGCCGCTATTTTCAACAGTGCACCTGCTTTTTCTTTTAGTTCCATTTTATTTTTTTGATTTGTATTTAAAATATTTTATAAAATTCCTCTTGCTTTTATCTCCAAATATTTATTGATAACATCGATATTCAAATTTTCCGGAAGCGTATATACGGTGTAAATTCCATATTTACGAAGTTCCTGAATGATCAGTTTCTTTTCAAATTCAAATTTTTCAGCAACGATCTCGTCATATATTCCCTGCATATTCTCAGGATTTTTATTGATCAACGTCTGCAGTTCTGAATTTTTGAAAAACACCACTACCAGCAAATGGTTTTTAGCGATTCCTCGAAGATATTTCAACTGACGGTTGAGTCCGTCTAATGTTTCAAAGTTCGTAAAAAGCAAAATTAAACTTCTTTGGTTGATGGAATATTTTACATCCTGATACAAACGATTGAAGTCACTTTCAAAGAAATCTGTTTTAATATTATAAAGTGCTTCAGATATTTTTTTCAATTGTCCGGATTTGTTATCGGCGGCAATTTTATTTTCTGCTTTTTTGGAAAAAGTCATCATCCCGGCTCTATCTCCTTTTCTCAAAATAATATGAGACAATGCCATCGTCGCATTGATGGAATAATCCAGTAAGCTGAGTCCGTTGAAAGGCATTTTCATGGTTCTTCCTTTATCAATCAGCATAAAGATACGCTGTGATTTCTCATCCTGAAACTGGTTTACCATCAGACGGTTCGTCTTAGACGTAGCTTTCCAGTTGATCGTTCTGATATCATCTCCGGGTACATATTCTTTGATCTGCTCAAACTCCATGGTGTGTCCCAGCTTTCTGACTCTTTTGATTCCTCCCAATAAAAATTCACTTTGAATCGCCATCAATTCATATTTTCTGAGATGAATAAAAGACGGATAAGCAGGCAGCATAGCATCTTTCTGGAAAGTAAACCTCTTCGAGATCAACCCAAGCGGTGAAGATGCATAAATATTCAACCCTCCAAAATGATATTCGCCTCTCTCTTTAGGTTCTAATGAATATTGAAAGAAAGTATTCGCTCCGGAAGCAATCTTCTTTTCAATCAAAAAATCTCTTTTCTGAAACTGAAACGGAATTTCATCAATAATTTTAGTGGCTATTGGAAAGTTGTAATTATTTTTAATATCAATTTTTACAAAGTTCTCATCTCCGTTGGACAGTTTTTCCGGCAATATTCTTTGAACCTGTAATGCATTTTTTTGGTTAAAAAGCAACAGAAAATCTACCATTGCAGCCAGAAAACAGATCAAAAGTGCGATATGGGCTGCCCACATCAGCACCGGAAAGAAAAATGCCAGGACATACAGAATCCCCACTCCGATGAGTGTAAAAAAGAAACGTGTATTGATGTATAAGTTTTTCATTGGTTAGGTTGCAGGTTATAGATTGCAGGTTATAGGGATTAGGTGAATGCATAATAGGTCTCACATTCATATTATTGTAAGGAGTTAATGAGTCCGTTCAACATTTTGGATATTTCTATAATCCCTTCATTTAGTTTTAAATAATCATCCTCATTTAAAAAATTGAGATTTTTTGAAATTATTAATTGTGTTTCTACTTCTGCACAACTGCCTCTTGATATTTTTAAAAACTGCAGATAATCAGGTTTGCTTCGTCTCGAATTTCCCTCTGCAATATTGGAGGGTATAGAAACAGCCGCCCTCCTTATTTGTGATATTAATCCGTAGATTTCGGTTTTGGGAAAAGTTTCAGTAATCCTATACATTTCAGTAACAAAATCAATAGACTTCTGCCAAACTATAAGCTCTTTAAAATTTGCCATATGTAATTTTGTACTTTAATTAAATTAGGTACTCCATCAACTGCTACCTGCCACCTATTATCTACTCCCTATTAACTACTCTCTATCTCGGTATTTCTATTCCTTCTAAAATCTGACGGATAATTTCATCTGCGGTAAGACCTTCCATTTCTCTTTCGGGAGATACAATTACTCTGTGTCTTAAAACAGCGTAGCTTGCTTCTTTAATGTCTTCAGGAGTCACAAAATCTCTGCCTCTTAGCGCTGCAAAAGCTTTTGATGCGGTAAGAAGTGCCAGTGAAGCTCTTGGTGAAGCTCCCAGGTATAAGAATTGATTTTCTCTGGTATTGATGATAATTTTAGCAATGTATTCCATCAGCTGAGCTTCCACAATGATTTCTTTTACCAGATGCTGATAGCTTTTCAGTTGTTCTGCCGTGATGACACGATTTACCCCTTCTGTTTTATCTTCTTTTTTGCTTTCATGCTGATTTCTAATGATCGCGATTTCCTGTTCAAGATTAGGATATCCTACATTGATTTTGAATAAAAATCTGTCGAGCTGGGCTTCCGGAAGTCTGTAGGTTCCCTCATGCTCTATGGGGTTTTGGGTAGCTATAACAAGGAAAGGTTCTTCCAAAACATACCGTGTTCCGTCCATGGTGATCTGTCTTTCTTCCATGACTTCAAATAATGCAGACTGAGTTTTTGCCGGCGATCTGTTGATCTCGTCAAT
The DNA here is from genome assembly GCA_965720825.1 of uncultured Chryseobacterium sp. Classification (GTDB taxonomy): domain Bacteria; phylum Bacteroidota; class Bacteroidia; order Flavobacteriales; family Weeksellaceae; genus Chryseobacterium. Next base: position 21,138 of record CBFQYI010000011.1, read on the forward strand.
TAGTATGAAGTTGGAAAAGATAGGTCCTTTTTTAAATTCAAATTCTGAGTTTTTCACATTGAAGATAGATGTTCCCAGGATATCGGAAGGCATCAGATCCGGTGTAAACTGGATTCTGCTGAAACCTACGTCAATTGTCTTAGCCAATAACTTTGCTGTAATGGTTTTGGCTACTCCGGGAACTCCTTCAATAAGAACGTGTCCGTTTGAAAGTAATGCTGCCAAAAGATGTTCTATCATCTTCTCCTGCCCTACAATTACTTTTCCTATCTCAGATTTTACTTTCTCTAAACTCGTACGAAGTTCTATCATATCGATTCTCGACTGAAACTGTTCTTCCTGTTTATTAAGGTTTATAGAACTTTGGTTTTCTATATTCTGGTTATCAAGATTTTCCATAATAAAATGTAATTTACCAATCTAACACTGTATCAATCTAACAATTATACTTTTCTTTGGAATAGTCGTTATGATCATTGGTCAGCTGTCATATTGTTATATTATTATATAGTTATATTATTTAAGTATTTCATCAAGGAGGTTATTGATCCTTGCAAGATCTTCCTTTATTACGCTGGCGTAAGGATCCTGAGCTTTTTTGATAAGCGTTATCGCTTCATTAATCATTTCCATCGTTTTACCCGTTTTCAGATGCAGTTTTTTTGCAAATTCTTCATCCAGATTCTGGGTATCTATCAACAGATCCATTCTTACTTTATTCAGAAAATATTGGGCTTTCTTCGCCATCATATCATGAAAATCACCTTCCTGAAGATAAAGATTTCCAATGCTTTTCACAAAATCCAGAGAAGTATTTTTCAAGGGCTCTTCTACAGGCACTATTCTCTGTTTTCTCTTTGCATTAAAGAAAATGAAAAGAATGAGACCTCCCAAAAATACCCACCATGCATATTTTAAAGCCGGATTCGACAATATAAATCTCATAAAGAAACGCGAAGTTGTACTTTTACTGGCGACAAACCAAAGCGTTTCCCTATCCTGAAGATATGAAAATACATCCTGTGCATATTTTATGTTCCCTGGTTTAAGAAGATAATAATTGGTGATAAAAAGAGGTTCTGTATGAGCATAGACATACCCTTTTCCGAATTTCACTTTGATAAAGTTGGCCTGATCTGTATTCTTTTTTTCTACAGTCTTCCCCAGCACTTCAACGTTGGGTTTTATAAATGAGAATCCTCTGCCTGATGGAAATTTATCAAGTTTAACAAAATCATTCTGGTATTTTTTGTCGGTAAGTTTCAGGACATTTTCCTCTTCAAAAGAGATTTCAGAATCGTAATATCCGATACTGTCTGAAATTTCTTTAGGCATACGGGTTACCATCAGAAATGCATCTGAGCCTTCAGATACCTGAGACAGAATTTTTTTCCATGACTCACCGTCAAGGTTATTTTCAATGACTACAATATTGTGAGCTCCTTTTTTGTGCTGGCTGTACTATTCCTAAGGAACCAACTCAAACTTCATCAGTTTATTATTAAAAAGATCTTTGGCTTCATTATTAAAAACAAATAGTCCGAACGGAGACTTCTCATTGATATCAAAATTCTTCCGCCAGTCTGTAGTTTCTTTTTTGTTAACTTCAAGCAACGCCAGAATAATCATCACAACGATGAAAATTACAGCATATGTTTTGAAAGTTTTATTCATGGTTACTATTGTTATGGTTTAAATGCCTGATACTGATTTTTAAATTTCTGATAGCTCTCTTCTTCAATATTGAATTCACCGTACCAGACATAATCAAAGATATAAGAAAGGTTAGAAAATTCATTTTTCAGATGAGGAGCCTTGAGTTCTGCCACATAATCCTTATTGGTCTTTTCAGGATTCCAGTTGATCAGTTTTTTGTCACTCAGTTTTTTAAGAACAAACAGGAATTGGTAACGAACTGCGGAACGGTAATCTCCTGCGTGTTCAAATTTCGCAATACTTTCAGGGAAGTTGATTTCATGGATGTTCTCATGAAGTTCCTGCACATTGAGATCCAGCTTTTTATTCTTTTTACCAAAAATAAAATTCCCGTCTTTTCCCATCATGTATTTAATGATGAAATACAACAGAAAACCTACAAGAATAATCGCAAACAGACGAATAAGGATCGTGGTCAGCTCTGCCGACTTAGTGAATGCTGTTTCCCCAAAAATACTCTGTATAATCTGATTGATTTTTCGCATCAGCTTTTGAAAGAAAGATTCTCTCGGTTTTGATACGGAATAGTCAAATTCATTTCCTTTATATCTTGACGGAATATTTTCTTTAAATGTTTTTGGATACACTTCATTCTCCGATACCGGATTTTTCATCAGCACAGAATCTGCACGCAGCATATTTCTGTAATGTCCGGTGGTATACAATGAATCTACCAGATCATCAGAAGAGGCAGGATTATCGTCCTGAGCTTTAACTTGCCCAAGCGAGAAACAAAGCAGTATGAAAAAAAGAATTTTATTCATTGATTCCAATCGTGTCTATTTCTGCCAATTCAACTTTCTGGTGAAGATCTGTTCTGCTGTCATAATACATCAATCCTGCATTCACATACATCAGGTTTGAAAGAAAAAATGAAAACAGCATAGAAAATCCATAGAATACAAAAAACACAATTCCGGCAGCTCCGGTAAAAGGATTCTGCTCAAAATTTCCGTCCGGTGTAGAAGTAAGAAGCGATCCGTAAAAGAACATCATTGGAATAAATGTGAATATAGATGTTATCATAT